>JAKAEX010000058.1 GCA_021819805.1 bacterium
TCTAATAATAACAATAAAATAGCCAAAACCCTGGCTCTAAAATAACCGCGGATCAGCCGTTTTTCCATTAACCAATTTTGCCAATCTTTTATTAACATATGTTTTAGTATAGCAAGAAATCAGACTGTTTGTCATATAAAAAACACCGCCCCGGAGAGCGGTGTTTTTAAACTTTGTCTATTTTTTCGGGTTGCCTAAAATAATAACAATATCCTGAGTTGAGCTGGCTTCGCCATCCGGCAATTTATTAACGGCGGTTACCTTTAATTGTTCTTCCAGCGCCTTAACATCCTTGCCGGTTAAATTAACCAAAACCGTTTCTTTGTAATCAGGGTTAGCAGCGTTGCCCACGGTCGCCACATTAAAGCCGGCCTTTTTCAATTGGTCGCCCAAATCATTAGCCGCACCAATTTTTTGGCTGCCATTTCTCACCTCAACTGTCGGCGCCTGCGGATTAAGCGCGTTAACTTGTTCACCAGTCATCAGCACCGGACCAACATTGATAATTCTGTTTTCCGCCGGATTATAGATAATCGCTTTATCCTTATAAATCAAAACCTTGTCGCCGTTTTTAGCGTCCTTGAAAAAAACCTGTTCGCTGGCCAGCTTCTCGCTATCCACGACCGTGGCGATAGTCGGTTCGCCTTCCGGCAGAACCATCAGCTTGCCCACCTTATCAACCAAGTCTTTGGTTTCGGCTTTAATTTTTTCTTCTTGGACTTTTGGATCTTGTAAAAAAGCCAGCTCTTTTTTGGCAGTGTAATATTTCTGAAATAAGACAACCAAAGCGATAACAGCCGCTACGAGCAGGATGCTTAAAATAGCTTTAGAAAAATCAAAACTGGTTTCTGGCAGCTCAACTGCCTCTTTGCTTTTTTTTGCTGGCATAGTTTTATAAAATTTTAATTATTATTTTGAGTTGATAGAATAATCAGCACATCCTGGCTGCTGGCAGTTTCACCGGTCGGCAAAGTTTTGGTGGCGGTCACGCCCAATTCTCTTTCCAACGCCGACACATCCTTGGAGCCGAGGTTAACCAAATAAGTTTGAGTGTAAGTATCAACGGCGGCATTGCCAAGCTTGTTTACTTTAAACTCTTTATTCGCTTCCAATTTGGTTTTCCATTTAGAGGCCAAGCCGTTAACAGCCGTGCCGTTCCTCACTTCAATATTTAAAGTCTGGCCATTAGTGGCTGCGGTTGAGGTGGCATTTTGGCCGTTATCGGTTGAAGTGGCAACGCTGGAATCATTGCTCGGGCTGAATCTGATGATTTTATCGGTACCTGGCCGATAGAGCAAAGCCTCATGATCAAAGAGAATTACCTTGTCGCCATTTTCCGCTTTAGTAAAAAACGAATCGCGCTGTTTCAAACTTTCCACGTCCTTGACTGTGGCCACGCTGGAAGTGCCTTCGGGCAGCTGAACTTTTTGCGCAAAATAATTTACCAGTTCCTCATCGCTGAGAGTATTGGGATCGGCGCCCAACAACTGGCTCTTTTTTTCCAAATTCTCTTTGGCTGATTTCAGCTCCTGATAATCAATATAGAGCTTGCCTAAACTGCCAGCTAAAGCCAAAACTAAAATCAGCATGAAAAAATTAAGCCAGCCAAAACCGCGGCGGCCGGGTACGGCTAAGGGGGAGGTGTTTTGGGCGATAATTTCGTCCACTGACGGACGACCGCCAGACGAAGATTTATGCTTGGAAAACATAGAATTAAATCTTTAGTTTTTTAATATATAATCTTACCTCCTTATTATTCTGTCTATATAATAAAACTTTGTCGTAATTTCGGCAAGATAAAATAAAAAACACCGCTAATAGCGGTATTTTAACCAAAACCCTGCTTTTTGTCCTAAACTATCTGCCCATAGTTTGGCTGGCTGCCTAAGCCGGCGGCGTTGGCTTCGTCAGTATCAAGATGGAGGGCCAATTTGTAATTTTTGCCTACTCGGACAAGCACCTTATCAAAAATTATTTGCCTATTGCCCTTAACAGCTATTTTTATGGTTTGCCTATTAATTAATTTTAAGCGCTTAGCTTCCACCGGATTAATATGCAAATGCCTTAAAGCGACAATAGCGGCCGGCGCCGTAATTTCCCCGGCCGGACCGATTATTTTTATTTTAGCCGCGCTTCGCAAATCGCCGGAAATTCTTAACGGCGGCTTAAGCCCCAAAGTTTGGGCATCGGTTAAAGAGACTTCCACCTGAGTTTTCGCGCGAGTCGGTCCGACAATGCGCACGGATTTTAAAACACCCTTAGCCCCAACTAAGGCCACGGTTTCTTTGGCGGCAAACTCGCCGCTTTGGCTTAAGCGTTTTAAAATTTTTAGTTTATAGCCGGCGCCAAATAATTTATTTAAATCAGTTTGACTTAAATGAAGATGCCGAGCTGAAACTTCAATGAGAACTTTAGTCATGATAGTAGCCCCACGGAGAATCGAACTCCGATTAACGGCTTGAAAAGCCGCTGTCCTAACCATTAGACGATGGGGCCAAAAAAATAATTTTGGCTAAAATTACTATAAACATAATCACAAATTTTGTCAAGAAGTTGCGAGATTAAACAAAAATGCTAAGATAAAGGCACTATGAAAATTCTTGCTATTGAAACCAGTTGTGATGAAACAGCGGTGGCCATTATTGATGGCCAGGGCGACAAGCTTAAAGTTTTATCCAATATCGTTTCCTCACAAATTGATATTCATAAAAAATATGGCGGCGTAGTGCCGGAAGTAGCGGCGCGCGAACACGCATTAAATATTATTCCGGTGGTTAATGAAGCTTTAGCTGAAGCTGGTATTAAGCCAGAACAAGCCAAGTCCAAATTGGCAGCTGTTGCGGTCACGGCCGGCCCCGGCCTTATCACCTCTTTAATTGTCGGTGTGGAAACAGCCAAAGCCTTGGCTTATGCTTGGAACTTGCCGCTGGTAGCCGTTAATCATATTGCCGGACATATCTATGCCAATTGGCTGTCCAATAAAAAATTAAAATTCCCGGCAATTATTTTAACAGTTAGCGGCGGCCATAATTTATTAGTCTTAATGACTGACAATTTAAAATACAAAATTATCGGCGACACGCGCGATGACGCAGCTGGCGAAGCTTTTGATAAAGGCGCCAAGATGCTTAACCTGGGCTATCCCGGCGGACCGGCCATCGCAGCGGCCGCCGAAAAATTTTCTGGCAAAGTCTCGGCCAAAATAAAATTTCCTCGTCCGATGATTAATTCCGATGATTTTGATTTCTCTTTTTCCGGTCTCAAGACTTCCCTGCTCTACCAATTGCCCAAAGATAAAAATTGGCCAAACCGAATCAACGAATACGCGCACGAATACCAACAAGCAATTATTGATGTTTTAGTAGCCAAAACCATTAAAGCCGCCAAAAAATATCAAGCCAAAACCGTGCTCTTGGCCGGTGGTGTCAGCGCCAACAAAGAACTGCGCCAGCAGATGGCAGAAACGGTGGCTGATAAACTGCCCGGCGTGGCCTTTGGTTTGCCTGACTTAAAATACACCACCGACAATGCCGCTATGATTGCTTCCGCCGGCTATTTTAAATTTAAAGCCAAACAAACTATTAACCCTGACAAGCTGAGAGCCAACCCAAACTGGGAACTATAATTTCATCTCTTTACTCCTGACCTGCTTGGAGCTAAAATATAGTTATATGAATAAAACTAATAAACAAACTGTCTTCTCCGGTGTTCAGCCCACCGGTAATTTTCATTTAGGCAATTACTTAGGCGCTTTAAGCCAGTGGTTGGAACTTCAGCATAAATATAATTGTATTTTTTGCGTGGTGGATTATCACGCCATTACTGTTGAACAAAACCCTAAAAATCTCTATAAACAAATTTTAAATATAGCTAAAATTTATTTAGCCTCCGGCATTGACCCCAAACGAGCTTTGATTTTCCGCCAATCAGATATTGCCGAACACACCGAACTGGCTTGGATTTTAAATTGCTCGGTAGCACGCATCAGCGACCTTAACAAAATGACTCAATTTAAAGACAAGGCGAATATACTTATTCATAATAAGCCAATTAATGTAAATGAAGACATTGTTCGGACTATTGTTGAAAGAAAAATGAAAGAAAATGTTTCGGTTGGTTTGTTTGATTATCCCGTGTTAATGGCGGCTGATATTTTATTATACAACACCGATATCGTGCCGGTTGGCCATGACCAATTACAGCATATTGAGCTGACGCGCGACTTGGCCAAACGCTTTAATCATCAATACGGCCAGACCTTCACTATTCCCTCAAGCCTTATCCGCAAAG
>JAKAEX010000059.1 GCA_021819805.1 bacterium
TTCCTGACCGAGCGAAGCGCCGACAGTTTTCTGATTAATCAGCTCAATCGGCACGGGCAAAGCACCGGCGTTTAAACGCTGGGATAAATCCTTGGCTTCCTGAACCGTGAATTTGCCGGAGATAACTGCTTGGCCGCCGGTAATTTTTTCATTAACCTTTGGCGCGCTAATCATGTAATTATCCAAGAAAATGGCAATCGGCTTGCCGACATTGCGGGAAGTAATCTGCTCAAAAAATCTGGCGCCGTCGGCATCAAATTCCAAACCAACTTCCGGCGCGCCGTCATTGGGATTAAATTGGACGCTGGCGCGCTTTAAATTTTTGCCGGACAGCTCGGTATTTTTCCATTCGCTGGCCGGGCCAAGGATATCATCAATGTTTTGAGTTTTAATAAAAATATGAGAGGCCTTGTATTCTTCAACTGTTCGTTCGTCTTGCTTGTAAATCAAATGAAAACCGAATTCAGTTTCAATCGGCGCGGAAATACCGCCCTTCGGCAAAGCAAAAGCGGCATCGGAAAAAGCTTTGACCATTTGGCCCGGCGCAAACCAGCCCAAATCGCCGCCGGACTTTTCAGCGCCCGGTTCGGTTGAATTGGCTTTGGCCAAGTCGGCAAAATTGGCCGGCGTCGCCTGCTTTTTCAAATCGTCAATTTTTTTCTTGGCCTCGTCTTTAGTTAAATTGCTGGCGCAATTGGTGGCGCCTTTATAGCAAATCAACAAATGTGAAGCTTTGATTTCCTTCTCGGCTTTAGTCCGCTTGTCTTCCAATTTTAGCAATTCATAACCGCCGCTTACCTGTTTCAAATCGCGGCTGGTTTCGCCTTTTTTCATTTTGCTTAAAATATCAACCAAGGGCTGATTGTCTCGGGCCGAGATCCAGCCCAAGTCGCCGCCCTTCTCTTTGGTTTTGTCATCCTCGCTGTAAGTTCTGGCCAAAGCGGCAAAGTCGCCGTTGGACAAGAGCTTGCCCAAAACAGTTTCCGCCTTGGTTTTAGCCTCGGCGTTGAATTTGTTCATGGCAGTCTGCTGGTCGGCGGTTAAAGCGCGAGCTTCGGTGTTTTGTTCTTTAAATTCCAAGAGCGGAGTTTCGCCGATTTTTTTGATGGCCTCATTAACATCTTTGATGCCGGCTAATTCAACCAAGATGCGATACTCGCCATTGGCGCCGGAGTTAATTTGCACTAATGGTTCGGACACGCCGAAATAATTAACGCGTCGTGCGACAACGTCGCGAGCGCCGTTTAAGGCCGAGGCTCGGTCTTTGGAAGCGATTCGTTCAACGTCCGCTTTGTAAATCAATTGAGTGCCGCCTTGCAGGTCCAAGCCCTGGCGAAAAGGCACTTCTTTGACTTTCGGTAAATTAAGATTCAGCTTGGTCACAGCTTGGTTGTAATAAACGCCGAAGTCCACAAAAAATGAAACGATGGCCAAGGCGGCAATAAAGCCAAACATCCACCACAATTTTCCCCTACCTTTCGGCTGGAAAAACTTGATCAAAAAGTTTTGTTGCATATCAAATCTTAGAGCTTAAAGCAAAGAACGGCCTCAAGCCGCGCTCTGGCAATTAATTATGTTTAATATGCCTTATTTTATGACAAGTTGGAACAAAAAGCAACTTTACAAAACAAAACAAAAATGTTTTAAAATAAAAAAACTTTACTTTTTTTCAAGAAATCTTTAATCTAAAAACAATTGTTCCTTTAATTAATCAGGTGAAAAATGGATGTCTTAGACAAATTTGTCATTGATTTATTGAAGGTCGGCGACCTGACCATGGCTAACGAAGTTTTAACTTCGCCAGAACCCTTTAAAAAACACTTAAGATTAATCGTCCGCCATGTGCCGGAACGCTGCGATCAAGCAGCCGAGCTGTTAATGAAGAGCCAGCCAAAGCCCAAGGATTTACTCATCATTATGGGCCACACCTTAAACAGCGCCGTCTTTCAAAAAGCTAAAAAGCTCTTACCACCGGAAATAGCCGAATAATTCGGCTAAAAAAATTTAAAATAAAGCCGCCCTCTTAGAGCGGTTTTTTATTTAAAAATTGGCTAAATTAAGGGTTTTTTTGTAAATAATCTTGACAAATATAGAGAAATATGATATAATTATAAAATAATTGCAAATTAACATTTTTAATAAACTTGGAGTATCCAATGAAAAAGTTCTTGTTGGCTTTGGTCTTATTTGTCTTATCAGCTTCCGCTCTGTTGGCTCAGTCTGTTGATCCCTTTCCGATTGTGGACAGCGTCGTTGTTTCCATTAAAGTTAATGGACAAACCGTTGACTGCATCTTTGATGTTCAGAAATTTGATTTTAAGCCCAACGGCAGATATGACGGACACTACGTCATGGAGGATGTCGTGCCGGATATTGATTCAACTTTCAAAAACTGGGATTGTTTTCTGGTGACAGTTAACGCCGTTATCAGTTTGGTTAAAAAAACCGAGAGCGGCTATATTACTTATTATTCCAGAGAGAAAAACACCGAATCTTTCGGACAGCTTGATTACAAATATTGGCCGAAGCTTTATCTTGGCTTAATCCAAAAATGTGTTAACAAGGGCGAGCGCGTTGTTATTGATGAGGTTTTTTCTTACGGCCAAAACCCGGTCGTCAAAAAAGCTCGCACCAACATTCATCACTGCTGTTCCCTTTATACGAAAAAATAAGAAATTGTTTTTTACAAAATAGCTTATCTATCACAGATAAGCTATTTTTATTTTCCCGCAAAAATAGGCCTACTTAAAAACACGATTGTGTTGGCAGATGTCGGCGTAAAATTGCGCCGAAGGCCGAGCCAAGCGCTCAAAGGTTTGAAAATTAACCTCAAACAAGCCGAAGCGCGGTTCAAAGCCGTGCGACCACTCAAAATTATCAATCAAGGACCAATGAAAATAACCCTTGACCGGCACGCCCGCCTCTATCGCCTGATGGACTTTCTGTAAAACTTCATTGATATACCAGCTGCGATGCTGGTCGCCCTTGTCGGCCAAGCCGTTTTCCGTAATATAAATCGGCTTGTTATATTTTTTCAAATCTTTCAAAAGATGATAAATGCCTTCGGGATGCAAGCCCCAGCTCATGTCCGAATATTTTTCATAATCATGGTGCCGGCCAAACTTATAATTAATCAGATTGTGAAAATAATAATTCAAACCGATAAAATCTTGCTTATCATCAATCTTCTTGAGAAAACGATCGTTCCACCACCAGTCCGCGCCGGCTTTCAGCCAGCGATTAATCGGCTTGTTGCCTTTGGCTTCAAAATAAATATTATGGCTGGCGATGCCAACCTGATTATTGGCATCAATTTTTTTAATAATATCGTAAGCTTGGCGGTGTGCTTTAATAAGATTGCCGATAACTTGATAATAAGCCAGCAAACTTTTCTTTTGCGGCGGCCAAACGCCGGCCAAAAAACTTTGGCTGGTGTAAACCGTCGGTTCGTTCAAAGTTATCCAAAAATTAACTTCCTGGTTCAGGTAGTTGACGGTTTTTTCCACAAAACGCAAAAACGGCTCAATAATTTTGCCCGACTGCCAGCCGCCCAAATCGCGCGCCCACAGCGGCACCGGCCAATGCCACAAAGTTAGCAGAGGCTCAATGCCGTGCGCTCGCAATTTTTTGATAAACTCCAAATAAGTTGCCAAGGCGGTTTCGTCAAAGACGCCCGGCTGGGGTTCAATCCGCGACCAATCAACGCTGAAGCGATAAGCGTTCAAACCCAGCTCTTTCATACAGGCGATGTCGGCATTTTGTTCAACAAAAGAATTGGCCGCCAAACCGGAGATAAAGTCGGCCGGGTTGAGATTTAATTTTTGCAGATGCTTGGTACGCCGTTCGGATTTTTCCCAATCGCTCCAATCGTTGGTCAAGCCGCCTTCAATCTGGTGCGCCGAAGTGGCGCAACCCCACAGGAATTGCTTGGGAAATCTTAATTCCAATTTTTCATCCATATATTTACCCAGTTAAATAAGATTTGAGCCTGGTTTTTATTTTGTCATCCCGAGCGACCGCAGGGAGTCGAGGGATCCCTTCGCCGTTTCTCTTCGCGCCAAGCTGATTATTTTTTTACCCAGTTAAATAAGATTTGAGCCTGGTTTTTATAAACATACTACCATGAAATGTTTTTAAATACTTCTCACGATGAGTAGCATCCTGCTGGTTTAAGCAGGCTTCATAATAAATTAACTTTAATGGTCGCCTATTTTTCGTAGATTCAACCTGTCCTTTTTCGTGAAGCTCAAATCTTAATTTTAAATTTTTTGTATAACCTATATA
>JAKAEX010000005.1 GCA_021819805.1 bacterium
GCTTATTTTTATGTGCCATAATTTAAACAAAATAACTGCCTTAAATTAGCGGTAGTTTATATCTCTATTTTAGCAAAAAAGACTTAAAAAAACAAGTCCGGCCAGCTTTAAAAAGTTTGGCGGTTTTTGCTAAAAATGGTATAATAGAAAAATAAAAAATATCCACCTAGTGGCGGATAATTTCGCCTTTTGATTTTTGTTTATGTTTATTGAACAACCTGGCGGTCAATGGGAGCCAAACAGTAGTTTTGGCGAAAAAGTAAAAAATTTTTTTTCAGACAAAAAGGTCATTCAAATAATGGCTGCGGTTTTAGTTGTGTCATTAATCGCCGGCACTATTTTAATTTATTGGCTGGTGGAAATGAATAAGAGAAAAATCAAGCCGGTGGCGCCGTTGAAAGCCGGGCCGGTTAATCAATTGCCAAACCTTGGCCGTTTGGAGGGTGGCGGTGGCAACGGCGACGGCCAGCCCAAAGTTAAAGCCGAGCTTTTGTTTCCAGGTAATTTTTATTATCCGACTAATGAAAAAATCGCTTCAATCGCTTCTGGCTTGGCTTTGCCAACCAACATTAAGCGGGTGGCCTCCAATTATTATCCGGTTGATCGGGAAATCAGCCTGGTTAATGCCTTCGACCAGATTAACAAAAATGGCTTTGCCACAATTGACAATCCTTTTCCCAAAGACGCCAATGATTTTTATAAAGTTTATGATTTTTTGAACAAAAAGAATCTGTCTTATATTATAACTGACGATTTTCTACTTTATTATTATCAGAATTCTTTGAAAAATATTTTTAAAAGTTTGGAGTCGGAAGTTTTTTACAAAGAGTTTTGGGAAATCAACAAACAGATGTTTGATGTGGCCGATAAGCGCTATCGCGAACGCTATGCCAAGGTCGGCGTCTTAAATGATCCTGTTTTGGAAGGCTTGCGCACGGAGTCGGTTTATTTCGGCACCATGCTGGAGATTTTAAAACCAAAACCAAAACAAATTTTATCGGCCGCCAAAGCTTCGGTTCAAGAACAGGATTATTATGTTAATTTTTTCTCTAGCCAAGAAGCTGATTATTACAGCTTTACCCCGCCGGATTATTTGGCTGATACCATTAAAAAAGAAATGGATTTGATCAATCGCGGCATTAGAAACGACAAGCCGACTCGTTCGCCGGCCTTGCTTTATATCAGAGACTATCGAGAATTTGAGGTGCCTAAGGAATATTTAAACAATTCTAAATTGAATAATTTTTATTTGGCCAACGTTTGGGCGAATTCTTTGTTCCCGCTTTATTATAAGAGCGCTGATTGTCCGGATTGCCTGTTGGATGAAGAGGATTGGACAATCAATCAGGCAGCCGCCCATTTGATCGCCAGAGACTTTGATGCTAACCAAGAATTAAAAAATCGCTGGGCCAAAATTCACAAAGTCATTGCTTTTATGAGCAATTTGCGCAACGAATTGACTTACATTGATTATCAGAAATCATTTATTGATATGTTCGGCGACCCCAACTCTGATGCGGCCAAGAAATGGGTGTTTGATGAAAAAAATCCGAGCAAGCCGCCATATCGAACGGTGGAAGATGTCTTTGATTTTGCCAACCCCAACCGCGATAAAGAATTAGTGGCTTTGCGCGATAAAATCGCCGGCATTACTTTTGATATTTATAAAGGCGGCTTGGATCGCAAGACGCTGGAAGGCAAAGAGTATTCCGGTATGAGAATGTTGCAAACATCCTTTGATCCGACCGCTTACGTTTATAATCAGTTGCTTTATGATAAAGTTGGGCCTCAGCTTAATTTTGATTACCGGGTTAAGGATTACGAAAACGTTACTACTTGCGTTGGCGCCGGTCGGGTAACCAGCCGTTGCCGCGCCTTCGGTCTGGATATTATCAACGCCGTTTTTGACGAGCCGATTAAGTCAACCTATTTTATTAAAAATACCAATTATAAAAATTACGGCAATCAAGCGCCGCTGATCAGACAACATTTTAATAATTTTGACGCCGGCGGCTGGCATAATAATTTATATTGGACGTCTTTGGATTTATCTCGGCAAATGCTTAATAATCGACGCGTGGACAAATTTCCTTATACGCAAACCGACGCTTGGACCAATTCCAATTTGAATACCGCTTTGGGCACAATGCTTAATTCGCAACTGCCGGTTGATCGCTGGTCTTTGGCTATCAAAAAAGACGTAGCGCCCAGCACTGAAGCCAGTATTGTTAAATACAATTATATTGAGCCGAACCTAAAGTTAATCAACGAGCTCACGGCTGATACGCAAATGGTCTTTAATTTTTTTGTGGCTTTGGATTTGGTTAAAAACAATGACGCTAACTTTACTCAGATGCTGTCCGATTTTGGCGATTTAAAGAGTTTGGTTAGTAAAGAATTAAGGGGAGAAGATTTTTATTTTAAAGATTGGACTTTCTTAAATGAGTTTTCCAGCCGTTATTATTTAAACTCTGTTGGCAACAAACTAATAACCCTGAATTTTCCGGTGCCGGTAAGCCACCAAACCAAGCAGCTTAAACAATCAATTGATGGCGTTAAGCTGATGATTGCGGCTTATCACCATCAAGGCCGCGATCTGATTGCCGTTGGTCCGGTTTTTAACTTTAAAGAAATTAGCGATTAATATGGCAGATAATTTTATCGATACTTTAATTGGCTTGCCCAAAAAATTAATTGACAAGCTGAAGCCGAGCTCCGAACTGGAGGCGCGGGTGGAGCGTTATAGCGATTTAGAGGGCGTTACCACTAAAAAACTCAACATCGGCTTGTGGTATATTAAACACACTAAGTTTTTCTTCTTGCTGGTGGTGTGGATTTTAGGCATTACGGCGGCCGTGCTTTGGTCATTCTCTTTGTATTTGCTGAGCGATTATTTGTTCAGGGGCATAAAACAGGATCGCGAAGCTTTGGTTCAGTTGAGTCAGTCAATTGATGTTGTCCGCTATAACTATGACTCTAATTTAGAAATTTTGGACGCCCAAGCTTTGTCTATCGGTGATAATCATTATGACTTGGTCGGTTCGCTTAAAAATAAAAACACCAACACTTGGGGTTCTTTTAATTATTATTTTTTGGTTGACGGCAAACCCATGGGCAATAGCTCTGGTTTTATTTTGCCCAACGAACAGAAATTTTTAATCAGTTTAAACCAGCCGCTTGATTATACGCCGGCCAAGGTAGTGCTGGTGTTGGATTATTTCGGCTGGCGCCGGCTTAATGCCCACACTATTCCGGATTGGGAAAAATATAAAACCGACCATATTGACTTTGCTGTCAGGGACAAAATTTTTCTGCCCGGCAATGAATCCGGCTTAACTGAAAACTTAAATGTTAACCAGCTTAGCTTTAATGTGACCAATCAAACACCGTTTAATTATAAACAGGCGCCATTTTTGATTTTGCTGTATAGCGGCAATAATTTAGTGAGTGTTAACCGCTATACTTTCTTTGAATTTAAGCCCCGCCAGAAAGAAAGCGTAAGTTTGACAATTGTCGGCGCCCTGCCTAATATTACGGACATAAGCGTCTTGCCGGATATCAATGTTTTAGACGACACCAACTATAGTTCAATTGATTGAGGCGGCAGCTAAGAACTTTAACAGGCCCCGCTTAATGGTAGCGAGGCCTTATTTGTATGTTTAATAAATTATTGGTCGCTTTTAAAAACTTGGATTGGTTTTTAATGATGTCAGTCTTGTTGCTGGTTTGTTTTGGCTTGGCTGAAATATACAGCGTAAGCTACAGCCAGGGTGTTGGCGGCATGGTGGTTTTTAAAAAACAGCTCTTGGCCACCATCTTGAGTGTGATAATTATGTTCGCTCTGATTTTTGTTGATTATTATTTTTTTTACAGCTTTAATCATTATTTTTATATCGGCGCCATAATTTTATTGGTGGCCGTTTTATTTTTCGGCCAAACAGTCAATGGCACCAAGGGTTGGTTTAATTTGCCGGGTTTTAGTTTTCAGCCGGTGGAATTGGCTAAATTCTTCCTGCTCTTGTTTTTGGCCAGATATTTTTCTGATGCGCCAATTAGTTCCGAGCCCTTGAAACGCTTGATTGTCAGCGGCCTGGGTGTTCTGTTGCTGGTGGCTTTAATTTTATTACAGCCTGATTTTGGTTCGGCCGCTATTTTGTTTGCCGCCTGGTTTCTGCTGATTATTGTTTTGGGCTTTCCGAAAAAATATATTTTGACCATCGTGGTAAGCCTCATGCTTATGTTCGGCTTAAGCTGGCAATTTTTCTTTAAGGATTATCAAAAACAGAGAATTCTGTCATTTGCTTCCCCCAGCGCCACTTTAAGCCAGGACTACAACGTTAATCAGGCGATTATCGCCGTGGGCGCCGGTGGCTGGCTGGGCCGAGGCCTGGGTTTTGGCTCCCAATCTCAGCTTAAATTCTTGCCGGAAGCCAAAAATGATTTTATTTTCGCGGTTATTTCCGAGGAATTGGGCTTTTTGGGGGTGGCCTTAGCTCTGTCATTTTTCATTCTGATTTTTTATAGACTTCTGGCTAATATTAAGAAAATAAACAATGATTTTGGCATTTTTTTCCTGCTGGGAGCGGCCGTCTTGATTTTTATTGAAATGTTTACTAATATTGGTATGAATATGGGCCTGCTGCCGGTAGTCGGTATTGGCTTACCATTTTTGAGTTATGGCGGCAGCGCCATGCTGGCCAACTTGATGATTGTCGGGGTGGCCGAAAGCATTATTGTTAGAGCTAAGATAAAAAATTACTAAATTCATTGATTATGGAAAACATTAAATTAAGCGCTTACTCCAGAGACGCTAAACCAGCGGATAAAATCGTGGTGCCAGCTGAGCTTTACGGACCGAGCGTGGACAACCAGCATTTATTTTTAGACGCAGCTGATTTTGATAAATTATTGGCTAAAATTAATTTGGCGACTTTGATTGATTTATCAATTGATGGCAAACCGGCGACCGCTGTGTTAATCAGAGAAATTCAGCGCGAACCTTTAAAGAATAAGGTTTTGCATGTTGATTTTTTACAAACCAGCCCTAACCACAAAGTGGTGGTAATGGTTGATTTGCTACCGGTCGGCAAAAGCGCCGCTGTCAGCAATCTGGGCGCGACTTTAGTTAAGAATATGCAGACTTTGAAAGTTGAAGCTCTACCGCAAGACTTGGTTTCTTCAATTGAAGTTGATTTAGCTAAGCTGGCCAATCTGACTGATGTGGTCAGGGTTGAAGATTTGAATTTGCCAGCCAACCTTACTGTTAAAAATCATCCGCGTGAAGCCGTTTTTAGTTTAATGGCTTCTCGCAAAAATAGAGTGGAAAAACCTGAAGAAGGCGCCGCCGCTCCGGCTGCTGCTGCCGCTCCGGCCGCTTCAGCCAAAGAAGCCGCTCCGGCCAAGAATAATAAAAAATAAACCGTCAATAAAAAAAACCTCCCCGAGCTCTGTGGGGAGGTTTTTTGTTTCTAAAATTGGCAGAGCAAAAATCTGTTTTGGCAGCGAAAGTCTTTGAGTATTTTGGTTTTGGCGCCGGCAAAGATTTTTTTCAGGGCGGTCATTTGCTTGGGGTTGGCTTCGCAATAAAGACTGATGGGCAAATGGGGATAGGCTTGTCTGATGGTTTTAAGCTGCTTAGCCAATTGGCGGTAATATTTCAGACCGTCCGAACCGCCCTCAAGCGCCAATCTTGGTTCGGCTTGAATTGATTTTTCCTTGGCAATTTGAGCGGGGGTAAGATAAGGGAGGTTAGCGGTAATTTTTAATTCAGAATTTTTAATCTTTAAGTTATTGATTATTGGTTCTAATAGATTGCCTTTCAAGAAAACAATGTTTTTTTCCACGCCGTTTAATTTAGCATTTTGCTTGGCAACGGTTAAGGCCTGGTTGGAAACATCAATGGCAAAATATTTAACATTTTTATTTTTGATTTTTTTGGCCAAGGAAATAATAATTGCTCCGCTGCCAGTACCAACATCAACAATAATATCATTGTGAGCGACCGAAGAGGGTATTGCAATTTCATCCACTAATTTTTCCGTTTCCGGGCGGGGGATTAAAACGTTTTTATTAACTTTAAAGGGCAGGCCGTAAAATTCCTGTTCTCCCAAAATATAGGCCAGGGGTTTGCTCTTGAGTCGTCGCGTCAAGCAATGATTAAAGACCGTCAGCTCTTTTTTGGTCAGCTTATAATCGTCGTGAGCTAAAATCCAGGCTCGGTCTTTTTTCAAAGCAAAAGCCAGCAAAACTTGGGCCTCCATGTCAGGCCTTTGGCTAAGCTTTTTTAATTTTCGGCCAGTTTCAGCCAAAATTTGTGAAATACTATTTACAATATTATTAAATTATGATTAAACTTCGTATAAATAATCGTTCTTAAAAATATAGGGAGATTTGCTATGATACCAGTTTATTGGATTAAAGATGATCAAGCCTGTTCTTTTGATAAGGAAATTCATAAGCCACACAAATTTCTTGTTTACCAAAATAATTTGGACAAACAACTTATGGTGGTTGCCTGTAGTGCTGATGCTAATATCCATTTAAGAGTACAGGTTGCTGCTCAAAGAGCTAAATTAGTGCCAAATCTTATTGATGATTATAGGGTTGTTGGCGCTGGAGTCTTTAATGAATTTAATAAAAACATTATAGAAAAATGGAGCAGCTTTGATTTTAAGGTTACGACGCCAGAAGAGCTTAGGCCGGAAATAATTAAAGCCTTTGGCTTGGAGTAAAATTAATATTATAATAATACCAAAAAGAGACACTAATGTCTCTTTTTATTTTTTCATTTTTTCCTTGAGCGCGCTGACAATTTCTCCCATGTTGCCTTCAAGAATAACCTTAATGTTGTGCCAGGATTCATTAATGCGATGATCGGTGATGCGGTCTTGGGGAAAATTGTAGGTGCGAATTTTGTCAGAGCGTTCGCCCGAGCCAACCATTTCCTTGCGTTCGGCCGATTCTTTGGCGCGTTTAGCTTCTTCGGCTTTAGCCAAGAGGCGCGATCGCAAAACTTGTAGAGCTTTTTCCTTATTTTGATGCTGAGATTTTTGGTCTTGGCAGGAAACAATCATGCCGGTCGGGATGTGTAAAATTCTGATGGCGCTGTAGGTGGTGTTAACCGATTGACCGCCCGGGCCTGACGAACAAAAAGTATCAATGCGAATGTCCGAAGGTTTGATCTCAATATCAGTTTCTTCGGCTTCAGGAAAAACAGTGACGGTCGTAGTTGAGGTGTGGACGCGGCCGGCTTTTTCAGTCTCCGGGACGCGCTGGACGCGGTGAGTGCCGGCTTCAAATTTAAAATCGCCGTAAGCGCCCTTGCCCACCACTTCAAAAGTAATTTCTTTAAAGCCGCCCAAATCAGTATGGCTTGAATCTAAAATATTTAAACGCCAATGATTGGTTTCAGCCCAGCGGCTATACATGCGAAACAGCTCGGCGGCAAATAAAGATGATTCATCGCCGCCGGTACCGGCGCGGATTTCTATAATGGCCGTTTTTTTATCATTGGGGTCAGCCGGATGTAGTTCGGTTTCAATTTTATTTTTCAAGTCTTGTTCTTGTTTGGTTAAATCTGCCAATTCGGCTTCGGCCATAGCTGAGAGCTCTTTGTCTGAACCGTCTTTGATTATTTCTTCGTTTTGTTTAATTTCCTGATTGACCTTTTCCCAGTTATTGATAAGACTGACGACTTCCGCCAACTCGGCGCGCGCTTTGCCCAACTCGGTCATTTTTTTGATATCATTAACAATAGCAGGATTGCTTAAATCGGCCTCTATCTTCTCAAATTTAGATTTTATTTCTGAATACATAAGTTTAATAAAAAAACGGTTATCTGGCTTGTCTATCTTAGATTATATCAATCTAAGACAAAACAAACCAGACAACCGTTTTGGGGTCGTTATTTTTCCGATTTTTTGGCGGTTTTAGTGGCGCGTTTATCTTTCTTGGAGCGTACAGCCGTTGACTTAGCAGCAGTACGAGCTTTGAATTTTTCAACACGACGAGCCGTATCAACCAATTTCTGCTTACCGGTATAAAAAGGATGACAAGCGCTGCAAAGCTCGACTTTCAGCTCAGGCATAGTTGAACCGGTAGTGAAACTGGCGCCACAGGCGCAGGTCACTTTAGCCTCGGGGTAATAAGTTGGGTGAATATCTTTTTTCATAAAAAAATAAGCTATCTTTAGCTGTTTTTTAAATCGTTTTATACTTTATCATAGTTTTTTTGATTTGGCAAGCCGTTTCACACAGCACATATCACATAGCACATATCAAGCGTTTTTACAGGTAAATTTAAAATAATTGGCTTATTGCGTGATATGTGATATGTGTTATGTGGTAAATATTGACAAATTTTTGCTAATATTATATCCTATTCTTAGTTTTAAACGGCCATTTTTTGGCCAATTTTATTTATTAATCTCTCATGCTTTGGCTTTTTCCTTGCCCCGTTAGACGGGTTCAAATGCCGAAGCAGAGGTAAAAAGGAAAAACTATGGTAAAACTACCAACAGTTGAAGACATGCTCAAGGCTGGCATGCACTTCGGCCACCGCACTTCGCGCTGGCACCCAAAAATGAAGCCTTACATTTTCGGCTCCCGCAAGGGCGTCCACATCATTGATTTGGTTAAAACTCAGGAAAGTTTGACCGAAGCCTTGAATTTTATTACTGACGTGACGGCTAAGGGCGGCAAAGTTTTGTTTGTCGGCACCAAGGCTCAGGTGAAGGGACTTTTGAAAAAAGTTTCCAAAGAGATTGATATGCCCTTTGTCAGCGAACACTGGCTGGGCGGCACTCTGACGAATTTCAGCGTCATTAAGAAAAATATCAAAAAATACAAAGATTTGTTGGAAAAAAAGGAGGCCGGCAAATTAGCTAAATATACTAAAAAGGAACAGTTGCAATTTGATAGACAAATTGCCAAGTTGGATTTGTCAGTTGGCGGTTTGGCCGATTTGACCAATCTGCCGGATGCGGTTTTTATTTGGGATATTAAAACCGAACAAACGGCTTTAGCTGAAGCTAAAAAGAAAAAAATCCCGATTATCGCGGTTTGCGATACCAATGTTGATCCGACTGGCGTGGCCTATGTTATTCCGGCCAACGACGATGCCAGCCGAGCCATCAAGTTAATTTTTGATCTCATTAAGGAGGCAGTGCAAGAAGGCAGAACCAAGGCCGCTAACAGCAAAAACTTGGAAGCCAAAAAATAAATATAACTAAAAGTTAAAAGGTAAAAGCGAAAAGCTATTGTGTCGCTTTGCGACATTAATTAAATTGTCCCGATGAATATCGGGACACCTTCTCCTTTTACTTTTTACCTTTGCGTTTTTACATTGAAATATATGGAACTAATAAAAAAATTACGCGAGCGCACCGGCGCCGGCATGGTTGACTGCAAACAAGCTTTGGACGAAGCCAACGGCGATTTGGAAAAAGCCGTAGAAATTTTAAGGAAAAAGGGCATTGCCAAAGCAGCCAAGCGCGAAGGTCGTGAAACCAGTCAGGGCTTGGTTAAGGTTGCCGTTAATGCCGAAAACACTAAGGGCTATGTTTTGGAACTCAATTCTGAAACTGATTTTGTGGCTCGCAACAGCGATTTCCAAGCTTTTGGCGAAAAAGTCATGGCTTTAATTCAGGAAAAAGAACCGGTTGATTTGGAGGCTTTACTGGCTTTGCCTTTGGCTGATGGCACAGTTAAAGACGCCTTGGATCATTTGAGCGGCGTGATTGGTGAAAAATTAGGTATTAAACGCTTTGCGATTTTAAGCGGCGCCACAGTCGGCGCTTATAGCCATGCCGGCGGTTCAATCGGCGTGTTGGTTAGTTTAGACCAGCCCGGCCAAGCGGAATTGGCTCGCGAAGTTGCCATGCAAGTAGCCGCCAGCAATCCGCGCTGTGTTGCCCCGGAAGATGTCCCGGCCGAAGAATTGGAAAAAGAAAAGGAAGTTTATCGCGAACAGCTGAAAAAAGAAGGCAAACCGGAAGAAATGATTGAAAAAATCCTCATGGGCAAAGTTAACAAGTATTATGAAGAAGTCTGTTTGCTTAAGCAGGAATATATCAAAGATGATAAGCAAAAAATTGAGCAAATTTTAAAGGGAGCGAAAATTGGAAAATTTATTCGCTTTAGCCTCTAACAATATGCGCGTAGCCGAATTGCAGATCGCGCCCTGGGAAAAGATCATAGTAGTCGCTTGCGAGTCGGCTGATTTGGCTATTTACGATAATGTTATAGTCAAAACCGAAGCCGGTTTGGATTTGGCTAAAGTGGTTGATATTTACGAAGCCGACCAGCCGGGACTGGAAGATGGCGCTGAAATTATTAGACGAGCCACTACTCAAGATTATCAGGGTTTGATGTCGGAAGAAGAAAAGAATCGCGCTTTTCAGATCTGCTACGAGGCCATTAAAAAATTTGACTTAAACATGAAATTGGTTGATGTCCGCGGCTCTTACGATGGCAATCGCTTAACTTTTGCTTTTGTGGCCAATGGCCGAGTTGATTTTCGCGAGTTGGTTAAAGAGCTTACCCGTTATTTTAATAAGAACATTCGTTTACAGCAGATTGGCATTAGGGACGAAGCTAAGGCGATGGGCGATCAGGGCCGTTGCGGCCGCGGCTTATGTTGCCGCGAGCATTTAAACAAATTTTCTTCAGTAACAAGCGAAGTGGCGGAAGTTCAGGGCCTCTCGGGCCGGGGCAGTGATCGTTTGTCCGGCGCTTGCGGCCGTTTGATGTGCTGCTTGGCCTATGAAGCTGATGGCTACAAAGACTTATCCGCCAAATTGCCGCATCCGGGCACTGAAATAAACGTTGACGGCAAAAAGGGCATAGTGGTTGGGCAGAACTTATTAAAGCAATCGCTTAATGTTAAATTTCGTGGCGAAAAGGGTGAAGCTGATTACGTGATTGAAGTTGAGTGGAAAAAATAATTTATTATATTTTTACTAAAAAAGTCAGGCTATTTTCAGGTCTGGCTTTTTTTGCTATAATTGGTAAGAGAGTGAGCAAGAAAGAATGTTTACATTTTTTTCTTGCGAGCGAACGCCCCGATTATGTACGCGTACATAATTAGGAAGTGAGTAAGAGAAAGAAAAAAATATTTTTTGTTATTTAAATTTTAGTTTTAATTAAAAAATTTTTATGGTCATGATTCCCAAAAATTCCAAGACCAGAAAAACAAGATCGTTTGGCGAGAATGTTAATGTTGAGGCTTTCATCTTGATTTTTATTGCCAGCTTCTCCATTGGCTTTGTCGTTTCTTTAATCACCTGGATCTTTACGGTTGATTATATTTTTGTTGTTTTGAGATAGTAAAACTTTAATTACAAACCAAGGAGGGGCAAATTAAACTCCGTGTGGTTAATATTGACATTTTGCCTAATTTGAGATATAATAATATAAACCAAAATTGATTTGGTGAATTAATTAACAATAAGCGATGTTTTTTCAAGTTCAGCCAAACTGAATTGAACAAATGTGGCGAAAACTATGGCAGACTACAAGGACAAAGAATTTTTAGAAATGGTTGTTAAGTCTATTGTTGCCCACCCCGAAAGCGTTGTCGTGGACAGAACAGTGGACGAAATGGGCGTGCTTTTAACTTTAAAGCTCGATCCGTCAGACATGGGTTATGTGATTGGCCGCAAAGGTCAGACCGCGCAGGCCATCAGAACCTTGTTGAAAATTATTGGCGCCAAGAATAACGCCAGAGTCAACTTGAAGATTTACGAACCAGAGGGTTCCAAACGAAGTCATGTCATGCGCGAAGACAGCGCCATGGACATTGACACTTCCAGTGTTGACGATTTAAAAATCTAAACAATGATATGCAAAAAGCCGCAGTTTGCTCTGCGGCTTTTTGTTTTTTTAAACTATGAAGTTTGAAATTATTACAATTTTTCCAAAAATTTTTGACAGCTATTTCGGCGAGTCTATTATTAAGCGCGCGCAAGCGGCTGATTTGGTTGAAATACAAACTCATGATTTGCGCGATTGGACGAGCGACAAGCATAGAACGGTTGATGATACGCCTTATGGCGGCGGTGCCGGCATGGTTATGAAAATTGAACCGCTTTATAAAGCCCTGCAAGCCATTAAGTCCGGTTCGCTTGTGGATAAGTTCAAAAAAATATTTGGCCGAAGCCAAAAGACTAAGGTTGTTTTGCTGTAGGCTAAAGGCAAAGCCTGGACGCAGATACAAGCGCGCGAGTATGCCAAATTAGATAAGGTAATCTTAATTTGCGGCCGTTATGAGGGTATTGATGAAAGAATTACCAATTTTATTGACGAAGAACTTTCCATCGGTGATTATGTTTTGACCGGCGGGGAACTCGGCGCGATGGTCTTGGTGGATTCTATTACCCGCCTTTTGCCCGGCGTTTTGGGCAATGAAGAGAGCGCCGTGGATGAGTCGCATTCCCAAGTTGGTGTTTTGGAATACCCCCACTATACCCGGCCGGCCGTGTTTGAGGCTGAAGGCCGGGAATACAAAGTACCGGAAGTGTTGCTTAACGGCAATCATCAAGAAATAGAGGAGTGGCGCAAGGACAATTCAAAGATAAAAAAATTACCGGCCTAAACCGGTATTTTTTTATTTATTAAATTTTTTCCAAGGCTTCGCTTAGGTTTTTAACTTTAACGAGTTCAATATTTTTTATTTCAGATAATTTAGCATTGGCGGGGATAATGGCGCGGTCAAAATTCAGTTTGGCGGCGGCTTTTAATTTATCATCCAAACGGGCGACAGCGCGGACTTCGCCGCCTAAGCCGACTTCCCCGAGGATTAAAGTCTTGGAGCTAATTGCCTGATTATTAAAAGATGAGGCGATAGCCAGCGCCACGGCCAAGTCTAGTCCGGGGTCGGCGATTTTCAGGCCACCGACAATATTTAAAATGACGTCCGAAGTGGCTAAATTAATTTTACTGCGTTTGCCTAAAACCGAAGTTAAAACTTGCAGGCGGATTAAGTCAAAGCCGGAAGCGCGGCGCACCGGATAGCCGAAAACGGTTTTGGAGACGAGCGCTTGGACTTCCACTAAAAACGGCCGGGTGCCTTCCACCACAGCGCTGATAACCGAACCGGAAGCCGCCGGGCCGGTAGCTTCCAAGAAAATACCGGTCGGGTTGGCAATCGGCGCCAAACCCTGCGCGGTCATTTCAAAAATGCCCAGTTCATTGGTGGAGCCGAAGCGGTTTTTGGTAGCGCGCAAAAAGCGATAATTTTGCGAAGAGTCGGTTTCCAAGTAAATTACCGTATCCACAATATGCTCCAAGGTTTTGGGACCGGCCAAGGAGCCGTCTTTGGTAATGTGGCCGATTAAGATAACGGCAATATTGTCGGTTTTGGCCAGTTCCAGAAAACGCACCGCCGCGCCGCGGATTTGGGTGACCGAGCCGGCTTCGGCCGGCAATTCGGCCAGATAAACGGTTTGGATGGAATCAATAATAACCAAAACCGGCTTTAAGGCGCGAGCCGTGGCGATAATTGTTTCCACATTGGTCTCGCTCAAAAATTTTAAATTATCCAGTCGGCAGTTGAGGCGCTCCAAGCGGAGTTTGACTTGGGCGGCCGACTCTTCACCACTAGCGTAAAGCACCGTGGCGTTCCGGCCTAAAGCGTCGGCGATTTGCGCCACGATGGTGGATTTGCCGATGCCCGGTTCGCCGCCCAAAAGCACTAAAGAGCCGGGGACTAAACCATTGCCAAAAACGCGGTCAATTTCTTCCATGCCGGTCTTGAAGCGAAGTTCGCCTTTATCATTATTTATTTTAGTTAAATCAATTGCTTCGGCCGGTTTGGCGGTCAGGGAAGTTTTTTTGCTGTCGGACAAGTCAAGGCCAACTTCGGACACCTTAACCAAAGTGCCCCAGCTGCCGCATTCTGAACAACGCCCACTCCACTTAGGGAATTGGGCGTCGCACTTAGTACAAATAAAGAGATTAGCGTCTTTCATGCTCTCAACTTTATAACTTAAAGTGGTAGTTTGTAAAGTCGGCCTGATTTTTTGTCGGTAAAGTAAATAAATTTTTTGTCGTTAGTGACCAGTAGGTTGGTCATATTATAAACATTGCCGGTATCAATTGCCGTGCTTTGCCCGCTAATTAAATCAACTAAATACAGACTATCGCCGATATCATCAGCCGAGGTCGGTGATAAGCCGGCGCCGTCGGGCAGATTTTGCGGTACAGCGCAATAAGCCTGGGTATCGGAAATGAAGGTGCATTTATTGGCCCAAGTTTCCAAGTTAAGCGGCTTTAAGTTAGCGCCAATCGCTTCGCCTTGGGCTTCAGAGGTCCAGAGCAGTGGTTTCATGTTGGTATTAGAAGAATAGACGCTGTAAAGCAAGCGGCTGCCGGTAGGCGACCACAAAGGCATAAAGCCCAAACCATTAATGGTCATCGATTTGAAATTTTCTCCATTTAAGCCGACAAAATAGACGGTTTTTTTATCAAAGGTGACACCCTCGGAATACATGGCGACGGTTTGGTTGTTGGGTGACCAAGAGGAGATAACCTTATCGGCGTTGGCGCCGATTTTTTCAATAGTGCGGGCGCCGGTGCCATCACTGCTTACTACCCCCAGCCAGCTGTTGTCGGGATCATAGCCCAAGCTTTTGAAAACCAATTGGTTGCCGCTGGGCGAAAATTGAAAATTTTGCCAATGGCTGGGCAGAGTGACTTGCTTATCAGTGGCAAAGTCATAAATAATTTTGCTTTGGTCAGGATATTCCAAAACCGCTTGGTTTTTGTTGGGCGACCAAACAACGTTTTGCACATTAAAGAATTCTTTCTGAGTCATGGCTACCGGTTGGCCGGCATCATTGAGCTTATAAAATTTATTGTCTGCCATGTCATAATATTGAACGCCTGAGCCGTCCGGCGCCAAGGTCGGGTTGGAACTGGTGTATTCAATCATGTCTTGAATTTTGTTTTCTCTGGCCGCGGCCGCGGCTTCCGGACTTACTTCACCGGTCGGCGGTTGAACGCCGGCGCCAGGTTCAAGTCTTTGCGCGCCGCCCGGCCCAACTCCGCCCGGAGTGCTGGTGCCGGCCTGGGGCAGGCCGCCCGGTCCAATGACTTGGCCGGGAGCAAGCGGTGTCGGGGCGACCACGCCGGCTTTTTTAAGCACCTGAACGGTTATAAAAACCGCAGCTACCACTAAAAGGATAATGCTCATGATGATGACTACTTTTCTCGGGTTAAAAGTTGGCATATAAACCAAGGATCAATTTTTGTTTTTTTAAAACCTTATGATATAATTAATTGAAAGGAAAGTGGGTCAGCCAAATGACTTCACATGGCTTATTCTTTATAGTATAATAAAAGGAGAACTTACTATTTAAATTATAAGCCATATTGTCTTTTTCTGCAAAGCGCCATTAATTTATTTTTTTTAAAAGATTATGTCTTTTTTTGGTTCATCGAGCGAGAGCTATGTTGGCGTGGATATCGGCACTTCCAGCATTAAAGTTGTAGAATTGAAAAAACGTCAAAATAAAGTCGCCCTGGTAACTTACGGTTTTAGCGACCGCCTTATTTCCAACTACGGCGACGCCAATAAGCTGGATATTAAATATGTTACCAGCACCCTGGAAAACATTTTAAGAAAATCAAACATCTCTTCAAAAAATATCATTGCCTCCCTGCCGACCTTTACGGTCTTTTCTTCTATTATTAATTTAGGCGGCAATTTAAGCGATAAAGATTTAAGTTTATCAATTAATTGGGAAGCCAAGAAAGTTATCCCCTTGCCGTTGGAGGACATTGTTTTGGATTGGCAAAGAATCGACGAAAACAATTTAGTCAAAGAACAGGGTAAAACCGAAGCCAATCCGGCTGAGGCCGCCGCGCCCGATGCTATGGCTTTTGGCCAAGCGCCTAAAAAACCCCAGGTTAATCGCATCTTATTAATTGGCGCGCCAAAAAATTTGATTAAAAGCTATGCCTATACTTTTAAGTCAATGAAACTGAATTTAGTGAGCTTAGAAACGGAAATTTTCGGTTTGATCCGTTCCTTGGTCGGCAGCGATAAAGCGCCTCTGATGATTATTCAAATCGGCGCCAACTCCACCAATTTGTTTATTGTGGATAAAGGGGTGCCGATGCTTAACCGCACAATTGATGTGGGCGGTTTGGCTATTACCAAATCAATCAGCAAAAATTTAAATATTACTCTGGAGAAAGCCGAGCAGTTTAAATATGACTTAGCCGGCAACTCCAGCGACGGCCAATTACCCAAACCAATTACCGAGGCGCTGGCGCCAATTATCAATGAAGCCAAATATATTTTGGGCGCTTTTGCCAGCAAGGAAAATCGAGATATTGAAAGAGTTATTTTAACCGGCGGTTCCAGCTTGCTTTACGGTTTGCCCGGTTATTTTGCCAATGTTTTGGAAAAAAATGTGGTAGTGGGCGACCCCTGGTTTAGGGTTGCTTATCCGGTTGAACTTAAACCGGTTTTAGAACAAATCGGACCCCGCATGGCCGTAGCTATCGGCTTGGCTATGAGGGAGTTTGATAAAAAGTAAATGGATCAAGCCCCTGATAAACAAAAGAATATCCCGAATAAAACCGCTAAGCCGGCCAAATGGTCGATTGTTGGCAGATTTCTTAAAGATGTCGGCCATTTTATCTTTGACGAAAAAACAGCCGGCGATGAAGTTAAAAAAGATTTAGCGGCTTTAGAAATGACCAGAGCCGAAGAGCGGGCTGCCGCCAAAGCGGCCAAAGCCAAGGCCGAGGCTGAAGCCAAGGCTAAGCGGGAAGAGGCTAAGAAACGAGCCGAAGCCGAAGCTAAGGCTAAATTTTTGGCCGCCAAGATGAAAACCGCCGATCGTTTTAGAAAGGAAAGAGATGAAATTATAAAACGCAAGCAGATTATTGCCGAGCAAATATTAAAAGCCAAGGCCAGTCAAGCGGCTGTTAAGCCGCCGGCTAAGCATGGTTTTAGTTGGTTTAAAAAGTCGGCTAAACCGATTCAAGCTCCAAGCGCTCCGGCCGCGCCTTTGGCTGCGCCGACTGCGCCTAAAGCCGATGTTCATGAGATTGGCTTGCCGCCAATTAATTTGAGCCAAGCTCCGGCGCCGGCTGGCGTCGGTAAAATTACCGATAAAGAAAAGTCAGCTAAGAAATTCCAAGATGAACGCTTGAAACATGAAACTTCACACCAGCGCGAACAGATTGAGAACCGTCCTTGGCAATCATATAACATTGTCGCCACCAATTTAATTAGAGAACAGCGCAGCATGTTTTTAAATTGGCAGGGCAAGCTGCTGCTCTTGGCTTTGTTTGTGTCTTTGTCAATTTTAATCTGTGTTTTAGCTTATGGCTTTTTGTTAATTTTGGAAAAAGACACACTTAATAAAAATGATTACGTCTTTAAAAATCTTGATGGCGTAGTCTCTCAAATTAAGGCGGAGGAAGTTACGGCTCAAGATATTTTAAAATTTAACGACAAATTATTAGCCGTTGATTATTTGCTGAAAAATCATATTTATTGGACTAATTTATTCAAGTTTTTAGAGGACAACACAATCAATGATGTTTATTATGAATCTTTTAGCGGCGATACTGTTGGCAAATATGCTATACCGGCCGTAGCCAAGGATTTCCGTTCAATTTCTTTGCAGCTCAGAGTTTTGCAAGCGGTTTCTGACAAGGTTGTAAGCGTTGATAGCGGCGGCGCAGCCACCGACAAAACGGCAGCGGCCAATGCCGCGCCCACCACGCCGGCTAATGGCGTGGCCACTTCCACACCTAATGTTAAATTTAATCTTAACTTAAGTCTTAATCGTTCGATTTTTATTAAAGCACCAGACTATGGCAACTAATCAACCAGCCAAAGACAAAAAAACTCCAAGCATTTCAGCCGATCAATTTTATATTTATCTGTATAAATTTTTTTGGTTGATTATCACCATACTATCACTTGTGGTTTTAGCCATTGGCTATCAATTATTTTTGTTGCCCAAATATAATTCCATTGTTTCCAACCAAGAAATTATTAATAAACAGCAAGAATATATAGACAAATCAAACTATTTAAATCAGCTAAGAGGGTTAAAAACCGCTTATGAAGCAATCAGTCCGGAAGATAGGGAAAAAATCGATCAGATTGTAACAACAGTTAACAATCAAAACGATCTTTATCGCGAGACCGAGTATATCATTAAAAAGAATGGCTTGACGGTTGAAGCGATTGAACCGGTGGTCTTGGATAAATCTTATGATTTGCCAAATATTTCCGCCAGCACCAAAAAAAGCCCTCTTTTGAACAATATGAAGCTAACTATGACCGCCTGTAAAATCAGCAATGCCAATTATGATTCATTAGTCAGGGTGTTAAAAACTTTTGAGCTTAACTTGCGCATTATGGATGTGACCAAGGTTGAATATGATCCGGCCAGCAAAAAAGCCACCTTAAACTTTATCACTTATCAATTTTAGCTTATGAAAGAGCTTAATATAAAAGTTGTTACCTATATTATCATCGGCTTGTTGTTGGCGGTGGGTGGTTATTATTATTATGGTTATTTACAGCAAAGTTCTCAAGAAATTGATCAAGCTACACAAGCAACCGTGGCTAAAACTTTTGCCGGCAAAAAATTAGAGACCGAAGTTTTGAATGATAAGAAATTTAAAGATTTAAGAAAAGTGGTAGTAGAGGAAACAGTCCTTGGCCAGCCTAAGCCGACTGAAGGCGGTCCCAAACTTGAAGAAATCGCCAATGTGCCCAGACGGCATGGCGACCCATTTAAGCCTTTTTAGAAAATATGGCCAAAACTAATCCTGGCAGTAACCAGAAATTACTTGATTTTTTAGTGGCAAAAGGTCTTCTGAAAACAGAAGACGCTGCTTTATTTAACCAAAGAGCAACCGAACAAAATGTAAGTTTGGATGAGCTGGTTTTAGGCAGTAATCTTATTAATCAGGAAGATTATGTTAAGGCAAAGGCTGAGTTTTTAAACTTGCCTTATGCTAATTTATTATTTACCGAAGTCTCGCAAGAAGCTTTGAATAGTTTGCCGTCGGAGGTGGCGGAAAATTATCATGTCGTTTGTTTTGACAAAAAAGATAATAAGTTGAGTATCGGCATGGTTGATCCCAACAACTTTAAAGCTATTGGCGCCATTGATTTTTTGGCCACCAAGAGCAATGCTCAAGTTGAATATTTTCTTATTTCCGAAGCCAGTTTTGCCAATGTTTTTCGACAGTACAAAAAATTTGCCGAAGAAATTTCTTCAGCTTTGAAAATAAAGGCCGAAGAAGAAAAGAAGGAGGGTGAAGAGCATAAAGAAGCTACTTCGGCCGATGCTACCTTTGAGGAAATTGTTAAAAATGCTCCAGTATCCAAGATTGTTTCGGAAATTATTAAGCACGCCGTGGAGGCTGGCGCCAGTGATATTCATATCGAACCATTGGACAAGGAAACACGGGTTCGCTACCGCATCGATGGTATTTTACACAGTTCTTTGTCTTTGCCTAAAAATATTCATGAAAGCATTGTGGCCAGAGTTAAGGTGCTTTCCAATTTAAAGCTGGACGAAACCAGAATCCCGCAAGGCGGCAGAATCCGTTTAACAGTTAATAATAAAGATATTGATTTCCGCGTTTCGGTTTTGCCTTTGATGGGCTGGGAAAAAGTGGTCATGAGGGTTTTGGACACCTCTAAAGGCATGTTAACCCTGGAACAGTTGGGTTATCAGGGTACTAATTTGGAAGCTATTAAAAAGAATATTACCAAAACCGTCGGCATTATTTTAGTTACCGGTCCGACCGGTTCCGGTAAATCAACCACGCTTTACTCGGTTTTGAATATTTTAAATCGCGAAGGTGTTAATATTGTGACCCTGGAAGATCCGGTTGAATATTACGTTGAGGGCGTCAATCAGTCGCAAATTAGACCGGAAATCGGTTTTACCTTCGCCTCCGGCTTGCGTTCACTCTTGCGCCAAGACCCTGATATTATGATGGTCGGCGAAATCCGCGACAATGAAACCGCCGAGCTGGCGATTCACTCCGCCTTAACCGGCCACCTGGTTTTATCAACCCTGCACACCAATGACGCCATTGGTGCTATTCCTCGTTTGTTGGATATGAAAATTGAGCCATTTCTTTTGGGCTCGGTTTTGAATATGGTTATCGCCCAGCGCTTGGCGCGCCGTTTGTGCAACAACTGCAAACGAGAAAAGAAAATGCCGGCCAAACTGATGGAAGAAATTAAGGCGAAAATCAAAGCTATTCCGGAGGACATTTTAATAAAAAATATTCCTGACTATGATGCCAATAATATTAAAATTTTTGAACCGGTTGGCTGTGTCCGCTGCAACAAAACCGGCTATCGTTCGCGCGTGGCTGTGGCAGAAGTTTTGGATGTTGATGATTATATTAAAGAAACTATTCTTAATAAAAATGGCAAC
>JAKAEX010000060.1 GCA_021819805.1 bacterium
TTTTTCTGTTTGTTCAAAAAATACCAGGTATTTTAAAAAAGCCCAAAAAGATTGAGATTTTTTGAAACTAAGTGTATAATATAAAAAGAATTTAAATTAATTAGACTCTTAAAGGCGGATAAGCCGTCTTGGGTCAAAAAAAATTTATGGCAAAAATGACCAAGTCTCAAATCTTGGAGGCGCTCGCAGGAGCTACCAACATGTCAAAAAAGGATGTTAATAACTTCCTGGCAGAATTAGCTACCTTGGGCTACAAGGAAACCAAAAAATCCGGTGAATTTGTTTTGCCAGGTTTTGGTAAAATGGTGAAAGTTCATCGCAAAGCCAGACAGGGTCGCAACCCAGCCACTGGCGCGACTATCAATATCCCGGCCAAGACCGTGGTTAAATTCCGCTTGTCCAAGGCTGCTAAAGAAGCTGTCTTATAAATTACTGCTTCAGCTAAATAAAAAACCCTTGCCTTAAAGCAGGGGTTTTTAAATATTACAGAGTTAAAGTTTAAAGCGCAAAGGTAAAAACTAAAAAGAGAAGGTGTCCCGCTGCTCGGGACAATTTAATTAACTGTGCGCTGAGGCGCACATCGGCGCACACTTTAGCTTTTACTTTTTCGCTTTTACTTTTTCGCTTCTGAGGTTTATAATTTGAAATACTGGGCCAGCCCTTTGTCCTGGAATTTTTTTTGTAGCTTGCCCCGAACTGATAAGAATTTGAAGACCGAACCAAGCTCAATGAGGTAGCGGTTGTTTTTGGTCTTAAATTTGACTTGTTTGGCCTCAATTGCCCGCCTGATGGTTTTGCCCTGAACACCGCCCAACTTGGCCGCCTCGGAGACCGATACCCAGAGAGGATTGGGGACATCAAACACTATCTCCCTGTCAGGGTCGTTTTTATCAAGCATAGGCTTGTTATTTATGTCTGTAATGTCAGGGTAAGGCATAATTAAGCGATTCAGCCTATTTTTTTAGAATATTAACATTAACCCTTAAAAAATCAAGCAAAAGTGCGCGCATCACATATCACATAGCACATAACAGGTCGGCAAGCCATGTTTTGTTGAAAAAACTTAATTATTCAATAAATATATGGTTTATTAAATGATTTTTTGCCGTTTATTACATTTCTAAGCGTGATATGTGTTATGTGATGTGTGATATGTGAATTTGTTTGACTTTGGCCCATTTTTATGGTAAATTTCGGGTGTTTAATGGCTTTTTTTGTAAAGCCATTTTGAAATTACGGTTATCTGTGTTTTTTTGTTTAATATTAGTCAATATTTTTGGTGTAACATTCTTTAATCTATTACGTATTATTATATGACGGCTAAGCCGCAAACAGATAAAAGTTCCAATAAAAGCGACAGAAACATATTCTTAAGCCTTAAGAAGTACCAGGACAAGGAAGCTTTTATGCAGGCTTATGATTTATATTTTGACCAGATTTTCCGTTTTATTTTCTTTAAGATAGGTAATCGCGAAGACGCCCAGGATTTGGCTTCCGCCACCTTTTTGAGGTGCTGGGGCTATGTCCAGGAGGGTAAACTGAAAAGCGAGCAAGAATACAAAAGTTTGAGAAGTTTTTTATATAAGATAGCCCGCAACCTGACAATTGACTATTATCGGCAAGCTCGGCCCCAAGCCAGTTTGGAAGAAGCCGAGGAGATCGCCGCCGATTTTAACCCGGGACTGATTGAAGCCGAAACCTCAATTGAAGTGGAATTTATTACGGCTAAACTCAAAGAATTAAAAAGTGAATATAGAAATATATTGGTTCTGAAATACGTTAATGACTTAACTATTTCGGAAATCGCCCCGATTTTGGGCAAAACCAAGGGCAATGTCCGCGTGACTCTCTACCGCGCCCTGGAAGCTTTAAAAAATTTAACTCGCGACCATGACGGAGAAGGAATTACTAAAACAATTAAATAAGCTGAGAACCATTAATGCGGAAGCCGATTTTAAAGCGGCTAACCGTCAGATGCTATTGGCGCAAATTACTCAAGGCGAAGAAGTTAAGAGCCTTGGTTATTTGGCGCAACTCAACATCTTTATGAGCCGTTTGTTCCAGCCATATGCTATAGCGATTATGATCGCCTTGTTTTTTGTTGCTTCCGGCGCCTATGGTTTGACTATTTCTCGCCAGGCCAAACCGGGTGATTCTTTATATTTGGCCAAAAAATTAAGCGAAAGAACCAAAATGTTGGTAGCCTTTGATGAAAAAACCAAGGCCAGACTTAACTTGGAATTCGCCTCCAATCGCGTTTTGGAAATGAACCTGCTTAAGCAAGACAATAATCAGTCCTCAGCCAAAGAAACTTTGAAAAATGATTTTAAAAATGAAATAAATCAGGCCAAAAGTCGTTTAGCCAAGAATCAGCCGGAAGCTAAGTCCGACAAGACCAACGACTTCAAGACGGCTGGCTCGGTTAAGGATAATGATCATATTGATGTGGCCGTGCCTGATAAAAAAGTGGCCACCACCACCAACCAAGGCGCTGGCATTGGCGAAGTTTTAGAAGAGGCTCAAAAATTATTTGATACCGGCGCTTACGACCAAGCGGCCGACAAATTAAACGAAGCTAATAAATTAGTGAAATAACTGAGTAATTTTGCTTAGTGTTCGGTTGTTAGCCGCTTTTAGGCGTCTGACAACTCCACATTAAGTGGAGCGCGGCAAGATAGAAAAGGTCGACTGTTCCCTGAGGGGGAACGGGTCTTACTGCGAAAACTAAACTTAAAAATTCTTTTGACAATTAGATCGATAAGCTTGTTCTCCGCATTCAGCTGATTTGAGTGCGGAAATAAATCACAAACCGTGTGAGGTTTGTGTTGCGAGCCATTTATGGCGTAGCAATCTCTGCGGTTATTTAAAAACCAGGACGATTCTATAACTATAAAGAATTTGCAACCACAAAACTGCGGGTTTGGCCCCCATGCAATTTGTTCCCATCCAAGTCACTTGGCTGCGGAGAAAAAGGGATATCCAATCGATTTAGTTTGATAAAGAGTCAAACACGAAAAAACACTTATGAATAGATTCAAAAAAATGCTGACGATCAGCGTTTTGTCTATGACTGTGTTGTCCATGACTGTTGTCATTAGCCCGGTTTCCGCGGCTGCTGCCACAGACGGCGACATCATCATGATCCAGGGCAAAAAGGCTGGCGCGGCTGTTTACTATTTTAAAGATGGTAAATACAATCCGTTCCCGGATGAAAATGTCTATAAGACTTATTTCTTGTTATCAAACAAAAAAGCTGACTGGAGTAAGCTGAAAAAGATTACCCAGGCTGAGTTTGATACCTATAACCCGGGCAAGAACGTCGTCTTGAAAGGCGGCACCAACTTGGTGTCCTTCTCAGACAACCCAGGCACTACTTACGCTGTTGAAACCAATGGCGTTATCCGCAAAATTTCCAGCGCGACTGCCGCTACCCTTTATGGCGCCAATTGGTCCAAAATGGTTGTGACTGAAACTGGTTATTTGCGCGATAACTATACTGTTGGCGCCGACATGACTGCCGATAAATATCCGGCTGGCACTGTCGTTGAATATCCGGCTGGCAGCAACAACTTGTTTTACTACGATGGTACGAAATATCGCGCGTTTAGCAATGCTGATTTAGCCATTACCAACGGCTTTAATAAGGCCTATATCATTCCGACCAGCATCGCTATCGTTGCTGGCGGTACCGCTATTACCGGCGTTGAAGCTGGCTTATCAGCCTTAGCTATCAAAACCGGTACCAGCACTGGTCCGGCGACCGGCACCGGCTCTGGCTTGACTGTAGCTTTGGCTTCAGACACCCCAGCTGCCGCTACTTATGTGAGAAACAGCAATAATACTGCTGTGGTTCAATCTGTAGCTCCGTTCACCAAAATCAATTTCACCGCTTCTAACGACGGCGATGTCGTGGTTACCACTGTGAAATTGACCAGAAGTGGCATTTCTGCCGATACTGATTTACAGACCGTTTATCTTTATGACGGCACTACCAGATTGGCCGAACACACTTCTATCTCCAACAAAGTTATTACTTTCACCAATTCAGCTGGCTTGTTTACCGTTCCGAAGGGCACCACTAAGTCCGTGATGGTCAAAGTGGACCTGGCCGGTGGCACAAGCACTGTTTCTGGTATTGTTTTAGGCATTAATGCCGCCG
>JAKAEX010000061.1 GCA_021819805.1 bacterium
GTAAAGATTATTTATTGCTTAGGGCGGCCAACGGCGGCGAAATTAAAGCACACAAAAGCGTTAATGTGCCGGGCGTTAAATTGAATTTGCCGTCTTTGAGCGAGAAAGATAAAAAATTTATCGCTTGGGCCATTAAGCAAGATATTGATTTTATCGCTCATTCGTTTGTCCGCCAAAAAGAAGACGTGCTGGCGATTCAGCGCCTCTTGGATAAGGCTGGCAGTCGGATTAAAATTATCGCCAAAATTGAAAATCGCGCCGGCGTGGATAATATTGATGAAATTTTGGATCACGCTCACGGCGTGATGGTAGCGCGCGGCGATTTGGGCGTGGAGATTCCGGCCGAAGAGGTTCCCTTGATTCAAAAACAATTAATTAAAAAATGTATTGCCCGCCAAAAGCCGATTATTACCGCCACCCAGATGTTGCAATCAATGGTCAGCAGTCCGCGGCCGACTCGCGCCGAAGTCAGCGATGTGGCCAATGCGGTCTTGGACGGCACCGATGCCCTGATGCTGTCGGGCGAAACGGCCTTTGGCAAATATCCCTTGCTGGCGGTTAAGATGATGGCTAAAATCGCCATGGCGACAGAACAGAACCGGCCGATGTTTTTTGATCAATCACCCCATTCCTCGGATAAAATTACCGATTATTTAGCCAAGGCGGCTGTCTTGGCTACGCGCGATTTGCCGATTAAAGAAATTATCATCAGCGCGGCCACTGATTATTCGGCTGAAACTATTGCCGCTTATCGGTCGGGCACGCCGGTTTTTTTCAAGAGTTTTGATAAGCGCCAAATCAGGGAACTTACTTTAACTTACGGCGTCCACGCGCATTTTTATGAAAAACGGCATTTTAATGACAAGCTGATTTTCAAAGTGCTGAAAACTTTGGTGGCCAAAGGCAAGCTGAATAAGTCTGATTTGATTATTTATTTATCAGGCGATATTAAGAAAAATAAAACCGCCAATGCTTTGGAAATTTGCGAAGTCGGCAAGTATGCTTAAACTTTAATTTTTGCGGTTTTTGTATTATAATAGAGATAACTATGGCGAAAAAAGCAAAGCAAAAAATCAAGAAGCAAGAATTTGACTTCATTGATTTTTTGAACGCTAAATATGGCACCAAGGATTCCGACCATGACGGCTTAACCGACGAGGTAGAGCGGTTTTTGGGCACCGACCCCTATCAGGCTGATACTGACGGCGACGGAGTTAACGATGCCGATGAAATTAGACAAGGCCGCAACCCTTTGGGGCCGGGCGATTTTCGCGATTGGTTTGTGCCGCACGAGGGCAACAATTACCACCCGCACGCTCTGCACCCTAAGCGAGTTATGTTTTACGCCGCCTCGGCTGTGGCCATGAAAATTTTAGTCGTGGCCTTTGTTTTGGGTTTGCCGATGACAGCTTGGCTGTCGCCGGATTTGTTGAAAGACCAGGCTAATAAAATTATTAAGCTGACCAACCAGGTAAGAGCCGATAAAGGCGTTAATCAATTGACAGAAAACCAAGCTTTAAATCACGCGGCTTATGCCAAGGCCAGCGATATGATTTTGCAGCAATATTTTGCCCATGTCGGCCCGGATAAAAAAACCGTGGCCAGCTGGCTTAAATTTGCCGGCTATCGCTATAAAGTGGCGGGCGAAAATTTGGCCATGGGTTTTAACAGTCCGGAAGAGGTGATGAGCGCTTGGCAAAAAAGTCAGACTCATTATGCCAATTTAATTGATAGCGATTTTAAAGAAATCGGCGTGGGCGCGGTCAGCGGCCCTTATCAAGGCGAGGAAACGGTTTTTGTGGCTCAATATTTTGGCACCTCGGTCTCGCCATTAACGACTTTAGCCGTTGAACCGGTTAAAACCGAAGCCGTAGCGGCGGTTAAGGCCAGCGCCGATAGCCGCGGCCAGATTGCACCGGCCAAAGTTCAGGCGCCGGCCATTAAAAGCTTAACCAAGCCAATCGCTTTGGGTTTGGCTCAAGCCAGTTTAAGTCGAGCCGCTAATTTGGATTTAAAAATTTTCGCTCCGGGCGCCAAAGAAGTTTGGTTGCAAACCAAATATGCCAAGATTTTGGCGCAAGCCGGAACAGACAAAGCCACTTGGCAAGCCAAGCTGAAATTGGAGCCGGGTGAAAATATTTTCAGCCTGGTGGCCAAAAATGACGAAGGCCAGGTAAGTTCTGATGATTATTTAATTACCGCCGACAGCCAGCCGCCGGTTTTGGATCGTGATAAAACCAAGCTGTATTTGGATTTGCCGGCCGGTTCAAAAGAAGCTGTGGCCAGAGCCGAGGTTTATTTGTCGGCTGATACGGTTAAGGCTCAATTGGCTTTTGGCGATTATCGCATAGATTTAAGCCCGACTGACGGCGTTTGGCTTGGCCAACTGGTGGTGTCGGATCGCAAAAGTTTGGAACCGATTGTGCCGCCGGAAATTACGGCCAGCGATGCCGCCGGTAATAGCCAGATTTACAGTTTGTCTTGGCAGAATTTGACGCCGATTAAAAGTTCCCAAGCTGATCGCTATTTTTTCCTGCGCGCCAATCCGGCGCCGGGCGTGGCCAAACTATTCGGCCTGAGCGATTGGTTTTATCGCTTGGTTTTGTTCGGTTCGGTTATGTCTTTGAGCTTGGCTGTCGTGGTGGAAGTTAAAAAGCAGAAGCCAAAATTAATTATTTCCACGAGCGGCTTGATTGTTTTGTTAATTATTTTACTTATTTTTTAATTACTTATATGAAAAAAGGACTTTTAACTATGGCCATAATATTTTTAGCCGGTTTGGTTATCGGCTTGGCCATCGGCCGCGAATTGCCGCGGCGCTCCGGGCAAATAGTCGGCACGAGCAGTGGCGGTTTCGGCCAGGGGAGCGATACCCTCGTGTCCACCGGCAAGACGGACAATTTGGTGGGCGCGGTTATGGAAGTTAAGGCTAAATCGCTTAGCTTTAAGACGCGGGTAAGGGTTGGGGATAATTTATTAATTGAAGAAAAGGAAGCTTCGGTTGATGGGCAAACTGTGATTTATGGCTTAACGCCCAAGGATAAAAACGATTGGTTTAGCGCTGATTACAATCAAAAATTAGTTAAACTGCAGGCCGATTTAAAAGCCGCCACAGCCAGTAAAAATAAAACCGCCGGCCAGAATATTTTGGAACAGATTAGAGCTTTAACCACCGAAGCTAATGCGGCCAGAAATTTGGAAATTAAGAGCTTGGAGCAAAAGTTGGCTGGTTTAAAAAATGATTCGCAGGAAAAGCGAGATTTGGCCATGAAATTAGCCGAATTGAGCTCTTCTTTCAAGTATCGCTTAATTAAGTTGTCGGATATTCAGCCAAATTCGGCCATTCAGGTTTGGTCCAATGATGATTTGGCGTCGGCTGATAAATTTAAGGCCACCAAAATTGAAGTAAGACAATGACATGGAATTATCTAAACTGCTTGAGGTTTTGGGGGGAGAACCGAAATTTAGAATTAAACAAGCCAAGCAGGCTTTGTTCAAAGATTTAATCGCTGATTGGCAAGAAGTTAAAACTTTGCCAACTGATTGGCGCGACCGCCTTAATCAGGAGTGTCCGATAAACTCGGATAGCTCTTTTTTTGTCGGCAAAAATTCCATCAAAGCAGTAGTTAAATTCAGCGACGGCCAGGCGGTGGAATCGGTGCTGATTAAACATAGCGACGGCCGGCAGACCGCTTGTTTGTCATCGCAAGTCGGTTGCGCTCTGGGCTGCACTTTTTGCGCCACCGGCACCATGGGCTTTAAGAGAAATTTAACGGCCGGCGAGATTATTGACCAAGTTTTAATCTTGGCTCGCTATTTGAAACAAAATGACTTAGGTAAAATTACCAATCTGGTGCTGATGGGCATGGGCGAACCGCTTTTGAATTATGAGGCGGTCAAGCAGGCCTTGCGTTGGCTAAACGACAAGGAGGCTTTTAATTTGGGCTGGCGCCATATGTCCATCTCCACAGCCGGCATTGCGCCGACCATGGCTGAATTAAAAAAAGATTTTCCCCAAGTTAATTTGGCGGTGTCCTTACACGCGCCAAGCGACGCTTTGCGCTCCAAATTAATGCCGATTAACAAGCGTTATAATTTGAAAGAATTATTAAAGGCGGTTGACGCGCATATCAAAGCCACCTCGCGGCAGG
>JAKAEX010000006.1 GCA_021819805.1 bacterium
AGTGCGCTTATTATTGTCGCTTTCCGAAACAAATTTTAAAACTTTAAAATATTCCTGATTCAAGGCCTGGGCAATGGGTATGCCGCTGATGACTTGCGCCGCTTCATTGAAAAAAGCGATTTTATTGTCAGGATTAATAACGATTAAGCCCTCGCCCATAGCGGCGGTAATATTTTTAAGTTTTTCGCCGACAGCCAGCAATTTTTTCTGGCTTTCATCAACATAATAAATAAAGAAAAACATGGCCAAAGCCAGGGCCACGGTAAAAATAAGTTTAACCACTAAATCGTTGGATAATAACGCCACCGTATCATCGCGATGATAGGCGACCAAATAAGCCACTTGATCGCCCTTAATATTGCTAATCGGAATAAAGGTAATCAAGTAATTTAATTTGTCTGATTCAAGCGTCTTGGTAAACATCTCGCTCTGAGACATTTGCTTATAAGCGTCATTTTTTATTTTGGTATTAATTTTCGAAACTTGGTCGGGAAAAACCACATCAACTCGTTTGATGCTGTCATTTTCTTTTTCATAAAAATAATCTCGATTCAGATCGCTTAAAAAATAATTGCGGGATTCATCGGAAAATACTTGGTCGCTGATAACATTTTTTTTGATTAGAAAATTATAAGTAAAAGGAAAAATCATGCTCATCTCGTGCCGGAAGGTATTGAAAGACACGCTGGTCTCCACACTGCCAATATAAACATTATCCTTAAATAAGGGGAAAACAAACATAAAGCCGTTGAACGACTTGCCTTCTTCAAAACCCTCAACGTATTTTTTTTCAGTAGTGGAAATTCTAACTGACGGCCGAATATCACCCAGCTTATCGCCGAAATAATCAGGCCGCTGCATATTCAAAAAACTGGTGGTGTCCGGAAGATAGAAATCCAGCTGTTTAAAATTTTTCTGTTGCAGGCGTTTAAAGACCGGCTCCAGTTTTTGCCACAATTGCTGGCGAATATTTTTTTGTTCGGCCAGGTCAGCGTGATTGGCCGCCGCCAGCAGATTAACCACTTCAGCCGAATTCAAAACCTCGTCATAAAGAGTTTTTGACACCAAGCGATAGGAATTGATAGTTGAGGAGTATTGGTTTTTAACTGTTTCTTGTTCTAAAGTTAAAGATTCCTGACGGCGTTGATCATAATTATCCCAAATCCAATATAAAAAGACGCCGCTAAAAAGCGTCACAGCAATAAACAGAAAGATAATCTTCCCTGGTAATTTCATGGCTTTGTTTTTTATTATTATACCATAAAATATTTATAAACTGAATTTGACGACAAAAATAAAACAAGGCCGTTTTGACCTTGCTTGCAAATTAAATTCGCCTTAATCGCCCGGCTGCTGGGCGACAGCGCCGATTAATTCATGTTCAAACATGATTTCTGCTAAACTTTTTGGCTTGCCGCCAATTGGCTGATGCTCAAAAATAATTTGTTCCAAACTTTTTGGCTTGCCGCCAATCGGCTGATGAATAAGTATAAACTCCTCTTTGGATAAGGGTTTTTTGGTTTCCTCCTGATCAGCGCGCATAAAAACCTCCTAATTATGAAAAATACCTTAAAAAGAACTTCTCTTATTAAGGCTACCTTTATGAAAATTTATTGTCAATTTTAAAATTATTCTATTCCCTTTCTACTAACTAACGAATAATAAAACAAGCTCCAAAAAAGGAGCTTGTTTTATTATTCGTGAGCGGGTAACGGGAATTCCGCCCTCGCTCGGCGCCCGAATTGCGCCTCGCTCACTTGTCCAGGGTTGCCGCTGAACGCTTCCGCTGGTCGCGTCCAGCGTCGCTCAATTATTCGCTGCGGCTTCCGCCTCCGCTCATATCTCGCTCGCAACCAGTTCGATTCCCTACGACTACTCCAAATTTAAAACGCACCCAGAAAGGGTGCGTTTTAAATTTGGAGCGGGTAACGGGAATCGAACCCGTATCTCTACCTTGGCAAGGTAATATAATAACCATTATACGATACCCGCCTATGCCCTTTCGGGCTTCGGCGGGCACAGCCCGCCAACATAGGCAATCAAACCTTCGGCGGGCACAGCCCGCCATATAGGCTAATAAAATTTACAAAAAATTAACAAATTTGTCAATTCTTGTCTTGTGCCGCGGGAGGGAATCGAACCCTCACTCCGGTTGAATGGAAACGGATTTTAAGTCCGTCGCGTCTACCAGTTCCGCCACCGCGGCATGTGGAGATGATGGGAGTTGAACCCATGTCTAATAAATCACAATCAACACTTCTACAAAGATTAGTTTGGTTTTTGTTGTCGTCGACGGCTAAGAACCAAACCAAAGCGCCGCCAATCAGCTTTTAGGGATTTTCGTCTATTGATGGAAAAGCGGCCACCAACAGCTTAGCCCGAATAATGACACCGCTGGCTAAACTCCGGGCAAGTTTAGGGCGATGGTCGCGGCCCTTAGGCGGCGACAGGAGCGAAAACCGGCATGCTAAAAGCAGAGGCCAATTTGCTCATAATGTTTTTGGCATTTATTTGCCTGCGACTGTTGTTAAGGCGGCTAATCGCTGCCGCCTCTTCGCCATGTTGACTGAAAAATTCATTATCGAAGCCTGGCATCCCCAAGCTTTATTAAATGTTTAGATCCCAGCTCGCGCTTCATTGCCTTTGGCAATTCGCTTGGCTGGGACAAAAACTCACACGTTTTTGATTTTTAAAGTTCTTCTTATATCTCTATCAATATCTCGTTTTTTAATGGCAGCGCGTTTGTCGTATAATTTCTTGCCACGAGCCACTGCAAACTCCAATTTGACTAAACCGTTTTTAGTATAAAGCTTGGTTGGAACCAAAGTCAAGCCTTTTTCTTTTGACTTGCCGATCAAATAATCCAACTCGCTTTTTTTCAATAACAACTGCCTATCCTTAACCGGTTCACCATCGTGTCCGCCAGCAAACTTATAGGGCGTAAAATGAGCGCCTACCAAATACAAACGGCTTAAACCGCCATGCGAGCGCAGGCTTACATAGCTGCCGCGCAAGCTCACTTGCCCCAACTTAGCTGTTTTAACCTCAGCACCGGATAAAATCAGGCCAGCCTCAATAGTTTCCAATATTTCATAATTGAAAAAAGCTTCTTTATTTGAGGCTAAAGCCGGCATATCTTATTTTATATTCCATTCAACCAACTTGTTAACTGTTTGGCGGCTGGTCATCTCTGAAGCTAAACGGCGTCTGTAAGCCGGAGAATTAATTACTTCCAAAGCGCGGTTATCGGTCTGATAGTGGCTTTTTAAATGCTCCAGTTCGTGCTCAATTTCGGCTTCATCCGGCTGAATTTTTTCAGCTTCCGCCACTAAGCGCAAAGCCAAGGCCGCCTTAACTCGTTTAATTGCATCTTCGCGCCATTCGGTTTTCAAGTCGTCTTTGGTTTTTTTAATGCTGGCTAAATAATCATCAAACTTGCCGCCATAGGAAGCGATGCTATGCTCCATTTCCGCCATCATCATCTGCAACTCTGAATCAATCAAGCTTTCCGGCAAGTCGCCGAAAGTGGTGGCATCAATCAATTGGTCAATCATCTTGGCGCGAACCTTATCTTGAGCCTGGTGCTGTTTTTCCGAGAGCAAACCTTCATGAATATTGTGGCGCAAGTCAGCCAAATCTTTTGAACCGAAATTTTTTGCCAGCTCGTCATCAACTGTCGGCAAAACTCTGGCATAAACTTCATTAACTTTAACTTTGAATTCAACTTTTTTGCCGGCAATATTTTTTTGAAAGTGGGTTTCCGGATAAAGCAAAGTAAATTCGCGCTCTTCGTCTTTGCCGGCGCCAATTAATTTATCATCAAAACCGGGAATAATGTAATCTTTGCCGACAATGATGGCTGTGCCCTGGGCTTGACCGCCTTCCAACGGCACTTTATCCAAAAACATCTTGATATCAACCAAAACTTTATCGCCAGACGCCACCGGCCGATCAGCAATTTCTTCTTTGGTGCGCGATTCTCTCAATTCCTCAAGCACCTTATCAATTTCCTTGTCCTCAACCGCCACGGCTTCGGTTTTTAAGGCAAAATTTTTGTATTCGCCCAATTTAACTTCAGGCAGCATTTCAACTTTAACCTTAAACTCCAAACTATTGCCCGGAGCCAATTTAACAATTTCCAGTTGCGGCATGCCCAAAGACGGACGCGGACAATTATCAGCCACAATATCATCAAGCTTCTTGGCAATAAAAATCTTAGCCGCTTCTTCCCAGACGACCATATCGCCAACTTGTGTTTTCATTGTCTGATAAGGCACTTTGCCTTCGCGAAAGCCGGCCACCTTAACTTGGTGCGACAAATTATTGGCGGCTGTTTCCAGGTATTTAGCCACATCATCGGCATCAACCTCCACCGTCAATTCAATTTGCGCCTCACTGATTGTCTTGCTTGTTATTTTCATATGATAAAAATTTATAAAATGAGGGGGCTAACGTGCTTGATTAAACGCTAACCCCGATTAAGTTTAAAGCGTTTGCCTTAAAATATTTAGTGGCGATAAGCGCCACGTCATCTCTGGACTTTATTTCCAGCTGTTCGGTGTTGGCCTCGGCAAGGCTCACCTCGTGCAATTCGGCTTCGCCAAAAATTAGTTGGCTAAAAGCGATTTTATTCAGCTGTTTATTCCAAAGAACCTTATAGCGATTACCGCTTGGACCAACCAAGGCAATAATCCGCCAAGTTTCTTTTTCTCGGGCACTCACCTTACACCTCCTTACATTAATTTTACATCCGTCATAATTCTGACAATTTTTCTTCTTTTGCCGCCGAATGATTTTTTAAAAACACTCGACATGCAAAGCAAACCCATAGAACACAGATAGACCAAATCTTCGGCTGCCTCCGGACTATTTGCCAAGCCTAAAAAATCAGTCCACTTATCCTCCAAAGAGGCTTTAATTTTTATCTCTTTGGTGACCTTATTCCACACGGCGTAAACCTCTGCTCCAAAAATTTCCTAAACCGCCAATGGCTGCCAGTTGTCGTCAGACATGATGTCCTCCTGTTTTATTTAAGAACTAAAATTTTATATTAATAAACCAATTATCAATAAAGCAATAATGTTAACAATCTTAATCATTGGATTAATGGCCGGACCGGCAGTATCCTTGTAAGGATCGCCGACTGTGTCGCCGGTTACCGCCGCCTTGTGAGCGTCAGAACCTTTGCCGCCATGATTGCCTTGTTCAATATATTTCTTGGCATTATCCCAAGCGCCGCCGCCGGAAGTCATGGAGATAGCCACGAAAATGCCGGTCACGATGGTGCCAATCAATAAACCGCCCAAAGCTTCAACGCCCAAAGTAAAACCGATAATAATCGGGGCTAAAACCGGAATCAAAGCCGGCACAATCATTTCTTTAATCGCGGAGCTGGTCACAATATCAACCGTTTGACCATAATCCGGCTTATCGCTGCCGTCCATAATGCCCGGCTTGTCCTTAAACTGCTGGCGGACATTTTCCACCACGCTGCCGGCCGCCCGGCTAACCGCCTGCATGGCCAGAGCGCCAAAATAATAAGGCAACAAACCACCAATCAACAAGCCAATCATGACTTTGTAATTATCAATCAAAAATAAATAATTACCGCCGCTGGCGTTGGCGCTATGCGTGAAGTCAGCAAACAATACCAGAGCCGCCAAAGCCGCGCTGGCAATAGCATAACCCTTGGTTACCGCTTTAGTTGTGTTGCCGACAGCATCCAGGGGATCGGTTACGTCTCTAACCGACTGGTCTAATTCAGCCATCTCGGCAATACCACCGGCATTGTCAGTAATCGGACCATAAGCATCAATCGTGACAATAATGCCGGCCATTGATAACATGGCCGCTGCCGCGATAGCAATGCCATAAAGTCCGCCCAAATAATAAGAACTGCCGATAGCTAAAGCAATAACAATTACCGGCCAAGCGGTTGATTTCATGGACACAGCCAAACCGGTGATAACATTGGTGCCATGACCGGTGGTTGAACTCTGAGCGATATCTTTAACCGGCTGATATTTGGTTGAGGTGTAATATTCGGTAATAAGCACCATCAAACCAGTAACCGCCAAACCAATTAAAGCGCAGAAGTATAAATAATTAGCGCTATAAGTTGTGCCGTCAACCGAAGTTAAACCGGCCGGGAAAAGTTTGGTGGTAATAAAGTAAAAAGCGATAGCCGATAAAATACCGGCCGCCGCCAAACCTTTATATAAAGCGTTCATGATATTTTGTGATTTACCCAAACGGATAAAAAAGATGCCGATGATCGAGGTAACGATAGAAGCGCCGCCCAAAATCAAAGGATAGCTCACAGCATGAGGCACGGTGGCAAACAATAAGGTGCCAAGCATCATCGCGGCCACAGTGGTCACCACATAAGTTTCAAATAAGTCAGCTGCCATACCGGCGCAATCGCCAACGTTGTCGCCGACATTGTCGGCAATAACCGCCGGGTTGCGTGGATCATCTTCGGGAATATTGGCCTCAACCTTACCGACTAAATCAGCGCCGACATCAGCCGCTTTGGTAAAAATACCGCCGCCGAGCCTGGCAAAAACCGAGATTAAGGAACCGCCGAAAGCCAAACCAATCAAAGAATGAACGTCTTTGGTAAACCAATAAAATAAAGTTGTGCCGAGTAAAGCCAAGCCGACAACCAACATGCCGGTAATACTGCCTCCTTTAACCGCGACATCCAAAGCTTTGGCTAAACCGCCTCGAGCCGCTTCGGTTGTGCGAACATTGGCGCGCACGCTCACGTGCATGCCAATATAACCGGCGGCCGCTGATAACAAAGCGCCAAGCAAGAAACCGGTCGCTACTGACCAAGACAAACTTTGCACCAAACCGATTAAGAAGAATAAAACAATCGCCACAATGGCAATCGTGCGATATTGGCGATCCAAATAAGCTTGTGCTCCCTCTTGAATCGCTTTAGCAATAGCTTGCATTTTTTCATTACCAGCCGGCAACTTGAGAATGCTGCTGATGAAATAGGCGCCATAGGCCAAAGCCAAGATGGAGCTGCCTAAAACGAGATACATGATGGTTGATGACATAAAATTAAAAATTAATTTTTATTTTATTCCTCCTTATCTTTATTTTCTTCAACAACTGCGGTTTCCGGTTTAATTTCCGTCTCCGCTTCAACGCTTGGCTCGATTTCTCCGCCAATCGCCGCTTGAGCTACAGACTCATCAGCCGCCAAAGCTTCAGCCGCCAATTCATCATCAGATGAAGCCTGGACACCCTGGCCTTCAACATCAACAATATCAATTTTCCAACCGGTTAGATGAGCGGCTAAACGAACATTCTGGCCGCTCTTGCCGATAGCTAAAGATAATTGGTCAGCGCCGACTTTAACCGTTGCCTTATGCAGTTCTTCGTTTAACTCAACCACTTCAATTTTAGCCGGGGACAAAGAGTTGGCAATAAATTCTTCCGCTTTGTCGCTATATTCAATAATATCAATTTTTTCACCGCCGATTTCTCGGATAATGGTTTGAATGCGAGCGCCGCGCTGGCCGATGCAAGAACCAATCGGATCAATATTTTCACTCAAGGCCAGTACCGCCACTTTGGCGCGGGAACCGGCTTCGCGAGCCACGGCTTTAATTTCAATTAAGCCGTTGGAAATTTCCGGAATCTCCAAATAAAAAACTTTTTTCAAAATTTCATCGCTGGCTCGGGACAAAAGAATTTCCGGACCGCGCGAAGTTGAATTAACTTCTCTAACATAAACCTTAATGCGGTTGCCGGTTGAATAGCGTTCGTTTCTGATTTGGTCTTCCGGCAAAATTAAGCCGATAGCCTTGCCCAAATCAACCAAGACCACTCGGCCTTCGCGGCGTTGAACCACGCCCGTAACAACTTCGTGTTCTTTATCTTTGAATTCGCTTAAAACCATATCGCGTTCAGCTTCGCGCAGACGCTGAATAATAACCTGCTTAGCGGTTTGCGCCGCCATGCGGCCATAATCATCCTTGGCCGGTAAATCAGTGCGAATTTCATCGCCGATTTTATACTTTTTACCAATTGCCTTAGCCTCCGATAATTGAATTTCGGTCTTAGGATTAAAACGACGGATTTCCGCTTCCTGCTCTTCAGTCAGACCGGAAGCTTCCGCGCTTACCTCAACCGGTTCTTCGCCTTCCGGCACTTCCGGCTGTTCCGGCAGATCCTCAACCACGGTTTTAACGTCATAAACCTTGGTCTTGGAGGTTTCCGGATCAAACTCTACCTTAATGTTTTGATTTTTTTCGCCATAGTCCTTGCGATAAGCAGCGGCCAAAGCCGATTCAATGGTGGCGATAACCGCCTCATAGCTCAAGCCTTTTTCCTCGCAAATCTGTTTAATGGCATTAGTAATTTCACTCATATGAAAAATTTATTTATAGCTTATGAAAAAAGGCCAGTATAAAGATACTAGCCTAAGTCAACTATAATCATATCAATTTAACAACCGATTGTCAAATAAAGCTAAAAAGTAAAAGGTAAAAGCGAAAAACAACAACTAAAAGTTAAAAACTTCTTATTTTTAAAGCTTGCGGTTCTTTTGAGTTTTAAGCTGTTCTTTTTACATTTTAACTCTTAGCTTTTACATTATTTTTGGCTAATTTTAAATAAAATAACATTAATAATCTTGACATTTTTTAATAAATATGCTATACATATAAGTATCCTTTTAAAAATAGTTTCTTTTAAAAATAAATATAGGAGTAAGTTGTAATGAAAAATTTAGTGCTTTTTCTCTGTTTGCTTGCTTTAACTATAAGCTTATTAAGCAGTTGTGGTAGTCTCAGAACCTCATCCATTAATAAACGGGATGATATCAACCTTGAACATGACCAGCTCAATTTAGAGTCTCATGATTTAAGCAATCAGCGCCAACAGCTTAACTTGGAAGTTGATAAACAGTCTTGGACAATCCAAGAAAAAAGCTACGGCCCAAAATCCCCTGCCGCCGGCATGATGACGGGTATAGCCGTCAATGAGTATCTCCAAAGAAATGTTTGGTATTTCATACCAGGCACCTTAGGCGCTGATCCTATTTTAGATCAGGTGGTTGGACCCGGACAAACTCTGTCGGTAGAATTGCCGATTGGCCAATATACTGTTATCTATTATGAAGATGGCATTGATGGTTTTTCTGAACGTGGCAGAATACGTCTCACAGTAACCAGTAAAAAAAATAAAGGCTGGTATGGGGCAAACCACTATTTTGTTCTTCATAAACCAATTGCTACCCCGAGGTAATTACTAAACAAAAAATTGCAGAAACCTTCAAAATTAATTTTGAAGGTTTTTTTATTTTAAAAACCCCGGTTAAGCCGGGGTTGTTTTTATTTAGAGTTTAACCGGCCGAATCAGGCAAGCGCGAGAAAATAAAATAAGTAATGGCGTAAGCCGAGGCAATAATAATCAAACCGATAATCGCCACTTTCAGGGTTTGCTGAGCCTTGGCCACTTTCTCCGCATTGCCGGCGGCTGTCATCCAGTTGTAGCCGCCGATAATTACCAAGATAATAAAAATCGTGCCCAAAAGGCCGAAGAAAACATTAATAATGTCAGCGATATATTGGGTAAAAGTTGTTTCATTGGTTTTGGTGCCAAAGGCTGAGGCACTGCGACCGCCTTGATCTTGAATATCAATGATCGTATTGGGATTTAACAGCTCAACTTTGGTCGCTGAACCGATAGCCAAAACCGCTTGTGGCACTAAACAAACCAAGAGGCCCAGACTGAGAAAAAATTTTGTTAAGTATTTAAGTCTTCTCATATTATAGTTTTACAATTCTGGCAAATAAGAAATACCACATGGCGTAAACCGCGATAACTATTAACAAACCGAGAATTGAAGCTTTAAGCACTCGTCCGGCTTTAGCCACTTTTTCAACATTGCCGGCGGCTGTCATCCAAGTATAACCGCCGTAAATAATTAAAATAATAAAAATCGTACCCAAGAGGCCCAAGAAGACACCGATAATTGCGCCGACATAATTGGTTAAAGTGTTTTGGTCGGTTTTATCAACATCATAAGTCGGCGCGCCGGCGACGACATTTTTTAAACGAGTGGCGGCGGTGGCGGCCAGCGTTAATTGCGGCGCCGCGAGCAAACCAAGCAATAAACCGATTAGCAATTGTTTGTTTAAAATTTTCATAAACTATCTAATAAGAGTATTATCCGAAGTGATCACTTGTTTGGTTAGTCTGGCCATGACAAAGGCGGTTATGGCATAAGCGCCAACCACCACAATCAAGCCAATAACTGCCGCTTGGATTAACTGCTGGGCTTTTTTCACTTTTTCCTCGCTGCCCATGGCCGTCATCCACATATAACCGCCGTAAACCATTAGGACCAAAAAAATAACTCCCAGAAAAGATAAGATAACTGAAATAATATTGCCGATAATCGGCTCCACATTGCGTTGCGTCGTATTAAAACCGGTGCGCTCGCCGGTGGTGGAAACCATGTTGTTAAAAGCGTCTTTTAAATTTACCGCTTTAACCGACGGCACCATAGCCAAATAACCGGCCAAGGCCAGGCTTAAAACAATCAAAAAGCTTAAAAAATTTTTTCTCATACTTTAAGGGGTGGTGGTAGCCGTGCCACCGGTGCCTAAGTTAAGACTGTCGCCGATAAAGGTGGTAATAACGTAAGCCGAAACCACAATAATAAAACCAATAATGCCCGCAACCAACAATCTCTGAGCAAGTTGAACCCTGGTTGGCTGACCGGCCGCTGTCATCCAAATAAAACCGCCGGCAATCATCATTAATAAAAATAAAACACCGACAAAAGATAAAACAACATTTAAAACATTACCGCTGATTTTGATCAAATCTTTTTCTTCGTAACCGGCGCGATTAGCTGAAGTGTCCAAACCGCCCAAAACTCTGGCTTGACTAAAAGTTAGCGGCAAACTTACAGACAGGACTATAACCAAACAGCAAAAAAATTTTTTCATAAAAAATAAATGACTTTCGGCTCACACGCCCTTTAAAGGGGATGACGATATTCTGGATCCCGAATCGCGCTCCTTGCCTTCGGCAACTCGCTTGTTCGGGATGACGGCTCACACGCCGTCACTTGGCCAGAATGTTATCAGCGACAAAGGTGGTAATAGCATAAGACGCCAAGACTATAATCAAACCGATAATCGCCGCAATAATTAGTTTTCTGGCTGTCGCCACCTTAGCTTCATTACCGGCCGCTGTCATCCACAAAATGCCGCCGGCAATCATCAAAACCAAGAAAATAATGCCCAGAAAAGCCAATAACGTGCCGACAATTCGGCCAACCTCAATGGCCAAGCTTTCACTCGGCGTGCCGCCCTCGCCTTTGGGCAAGCCGCCGCCAATCGCCGCCGCATCCAAACCATAACGCAAACCACGGGCATCGGATGCTCGGGCTATAGTCATGGGTAAAAATAAATAAAGAGAAACTAAAAAAATTAAACCAAGTTTCTTAAACATAGATGGTTAAATAGGGCACCTCTTAGGACCAAATTTGCCCCTAAAAGGCGCCCCGGCCTGCTTGCGGCAGACCGGAACGTTTTAAAAAGATTACTGAACCACGTTGTTCTCCAATTGATAAATTGTGTCTCCAGTGCTTTCGATAGATCCAGTGGCCAAAAGATAAGAACGCATAATGTAGATAGAGACTGCGTATGCTGATAAAACGATCAACAAGCCGATTACGCCAGCGCCCATTAAACGTTTAGCCTCCGACACCTTGTCGTCATTACCGGAAGCAGTCATCCATTTGAAACCAGCCAACAAAATAATGACAACCGCCATGACGCCCAGCAAGCCGAGCATAATGTTAATGACGTTAGCTACGATAGTGCGCGGGTCTTTTTTGCCCATTTTGATATCGTTGAAAGATTGATAACCAACCTCTCGATCAAATGGATCGCCCCACGGATTAATCGCGTGAGCCGGCAAAGCCATTAAGCCAATTGGCAAAGCAATCGACATCATCATCACCAAGCTAAATACGTGTTTTGAAATTTTTCTCATAAGCCACCCCCTTTCTAATTGTAAGGACAAGCCATACTTAGAATTAATTTTTAAATTAAAATTATTATTTATAATAATAACACAATTAAAGAAAGGGGGCAAATACCCCGATTGCTTCAATTTTTAATTTTGATATCCGCCCAAGGCGGATATTTTTTATTATTACAACAAGCTGAAAACAATTTTTAATCTTTGTAAATTGGAAATTAAAAATCGCCGTGCTACAATATTTAAGCTATGTTCAAGCAATTTCCTCACCTTACTCGTTCGCTTACCTTCTGTCTGTTTTTTGTTTTGTTATTGGCTTTAAGCTGGCGAGCGAGTTTCGCCAGTCTTGATCCTGATTTGGGCTGGCATCTTAAATTTGGCCGAGATATTGGCACAACTTATCAATTACCCCACGACCAAATTCATCTCTGGACAATCAGCGGTTCTTGGGTTGACCATGAGTGGCTCACCAACTTGCTGATGTGGCTAATTTACAGTCAAACCGGCTATATCGGTCTAACTTTTGGCTTCGCTCTCATAACAACCCTGGCTCTTTGGCTCATCGGCCGGCATCTGCGACAACAAACTTGGACCTCCGATATTTTCATTATTCTAATACTTACTCTTGGCTGGCTGGCCATTGCGCCGCATCTTGGTCCGCGGCCGCAACAAATTTCTTTTTTATTTTTAACCATTGAACTGCTTTGGCTAAAAAAACTCGGCCCTCGCCTTAGCTGGCGCCAAGTTTTAGCCTGGTTTTTATTTTTCTGGCTATGGGCCTGCTTGCATGGCGGCTTTGTTGTCGGTTTGGCGGTTTTGGGTTTATGGTTCGGGCAAAAAATTTTTATAGCCATCAAACAAAAATCAAAACCTTTAGCTTTCTGGCCAAGCGCCTTAGCTCTCGCCGCTGTCAGCGCCACCTTCTTAACGCCTTATGGCTGGCGGCTTTATGATTTCTTTTTAACTTACCGCAATGATGCTTATCTTAAACATATCAGCGAATGGAAATCAATTTGGATTTTTCCTGTTCATTATTGGCAGCTTGTGGCTATCGCCACGCTGGCGGCTTTGGCTATTATTTTATTGATTTTTAAACATTTCACAAAAGTTCCCATTTGGCTGTGGCTGGCCAGCCTGATTTTTCTGATCATGGGCATTAAATCTGTTCGCCACTTTCCTTTGTTTTTTGTTGTCGCCAGTTTAACTATTTTGCCGGAATTTATCGCCGTTAATTTTTCAGCCAGGGAGCGAGAGCCGAGTAAATTAATTTTTTTATCTTTTATTAAAATTCTTTTGCCTCTCGTTTTGTTTGTGAGTAGCTGGCTGGTTTTGCTGACCACTAATTTTTTCTATGATCCTTTCCAAAAAAATTGTAATGACTATCCTTGCCAAGTCGGTCGCATGTTAAAACTTCATCCCCGCTATAGCCAGCTAAAACTTTTAAATAAATATGACTATGGCGGCTGGCTAATTTGGGTCTGGCCGGAAAAAAAATTATTCATTGATGGTCGCCTACCTCAATATCCGCTTGGCCGCTGGAGCTTGTTGGAAGAATATCTGGAATTTTACCAAGTTGACAAAATCGCCGAGAAACTAAAAACTTACGACATTGAAGCCGTGCTCTGGAGCAATCATTTGCCCCAATATCATTTGAGCTGGTTGGATAAATTAATGGGTTTTAAAGAGGCGGAAATAAACGGGCGAAGCGATGAATTAAAAAAATATTTGGATAACTCGGACAACTGGCTTCGCGCTTTTTCCGATGATGCCAGCACCGTCTATATTAGAAAAGACAAATACTAATTATGGACTTAAAGGATTACCAAGTACAGGGAGATAATATGCATTTTTGGCATCGCGCCAGGTTAGGCCTAATTAACTATTTACTGTCCAAAGCGCCGACCACAACAAATATTGCCGCCATTGGTTGCGGCACCGGCGAAGAATTATCTGTCTTAGCCAAACACGGCCAAGTTGTTGGCTACGACATCAACCGAGATGCTTTGGCTCTGGCAGCCAAGCAAGGCTTAACTACCGCGCACCTTAATCTGGAGACTGAAGATTTGCCGCAAAGCTTTGATGTAATTACGGCTTTTGACGTTTTAGAACATTTAGCTGATGACAACGCGGTCTTTAAGCGCCTGAACCGAGGCCTCAAACCAAACGGCTATCTATTACTGACTGTGCCGGCCTATCAATGGCTATTCAGTTCTCATGATTTAGCCTTGGAACATAAACGCCGCTATGGCAAAAAGGAGTTGTTGCAGAAATTAAGCAAAGCTAATTTTTGCGTAGTTGAAATCGCTTATTGGAACTGTTGTTTGGCGCCGGCTATTATTGGTGTGCGTCTGCTAAAAAAAATTCTGCCGCTGAAAATTCATGTGTCCGAGGCCAAAACGCCGCCGCCAATTTTAAATTGGCTGGGTTGGCAAATTTTATCTCTGGAAAATTCATTAATCCTGTTAGGCTGTAAATTGCCTTGGGGTATTTCGCTCTACGCGGTGGCTAAAAAAATATGAGCTTAGACATACTTCTGCCGATTTATAACGAAGAGGCTATCTTGGCGGACAATGCCAAATTACTGCTGGCTTACGCCGAACGGCACTTAGCTGATGACTGGATGATTACTTTAATTATTAATGGTTCAAGCGACCAATCTTTGGCCATCGCCGAAAGTCTGGCGCAAAGCTCGCCCAGATTTAAAATCATCAGCCTGAAAGAAGGCGGCAAGGGCCGCGCTCTTAAGGCCGGCCTGGCGACAACTACGGCCGATATCGCGGTTTACATGGATATTGATTTAGCCGTATCCTTGGAGGCGCTCCTACCCCTAATTGAGGCTATCAGCCGGCAAAACGCCGATTTGGCCATAGGTTCCCGTCTCCTGCCTCAAGCGCAAACCGAGCGCTCTTGGCTGCGTGAAGGCTCTTCCCGCGCCTACAACCGCTTAGCCGGCGCTTTGCTTGGCTGTAAAATATCCGATCTGCAGTGCGGTTTTAAGGCTATCAGACAATCTGCCATTAAACCGATTTTGGCTAAAATTAAAGATGATGCCTGGTTTTTTGATACTGAATTAATCTTTTGGGCAAACCAGCTTGGTTTTAGACTGGCTGAAATTCCGGTAAGCTGGTCAGAAAATCGCTATGCTAAGCGACAAAGCAAGATTAAGCTTAGCCGCGACCCCTTTATTTTTTTGAAAAAATTGTTTAAACTAAGGTCTCATTTGAAAAAATTATAGTTTGATTTTTTATTAAAAAATCGTTATAATAAACCAGCAAAATAACTGTATTTACTTTATAAACTTTCAACTTTATAACTTTTAACTTTTTATATGCCTATTCCCCAACTTAAGCCCAAACAAACTCCACCAACCCAACTACCAGCTCAACATTGGCGCAATCGCGAACCAAAAAGAATCGCCCGCCAGGGCTGGGCTTGGGTAAAAAACGCCTCACTGCTTAAATTATTATTAACCGTAGCCGGCCTTGGTTTGGTCTTTTTTATATTAATGGTGCTCTTCTTTTCCATTACCCTGCCCTCGCCGAGTAAATTAATGGAACGCCAAGTGGCTGAAAGCACAAAAATTTACGACCGCGAAGGCAAAACCATTATCTATGAAATTCATGGCGAACAAAAACGCACGCTGGTTACTTTGGATAAAATTCCCAAGCAGGTGCAACAAGCCGCTATTGCCATTGAAGACAAAGATTTTTATAAACACGGTGGTTTTTCGCCTTGGGCTATTTTCCGCACCGCCATTACCAATATTTTCTTGGGTCGCAAAGCCGGCGGTTCAACCCTCACTCAACAATTTGTTAAAAATGCCGTCCTAACCAATGAAAAAAAATACACTCGCAAAATCAAAGAGTTGATTTTGGCTTATCGACTGGAAACCAAATTTTCCAAAGACGAAATTTTACAGATGTATCTAAACGAAATTCCTTATGGCTCCAATGCTTATGGCGTGGAGGCGGCCAGCCAGTTTTATTTTGGTAAACATATCGGCGATACCAACTTGGCCGAGGCCGCGGTTTTAGCCGCCTTGCCGCAATCGCCGTCGCGTTATTCGCCTTATGGCGACGGCAAAGAAAGATTAATGAGCCGCCAAAAATATGTCTTGGACCAAATGGCCAAACAGGGCTATATCACTCAAACCGAAGCTGATGCCGCCAAAAAAGTTGAAGTTAAATTCCAAGCTAGAACCGAAAATATGACAGCGCCTCATTTCGTTATGTATATCAAACAGATTTTGGAAGATAAATACGGCGTTAAAGAAGTTGAGCAGGGCGGTCTGAAAATTTATACCACTTTAGATATTAAAAAACAGGAAATTGCCGAAAAAGCGGTTAAGGAGCAGGCTTTAAAAAATGAAAAAAATTACAATGCCAAAAATGCGGCTTTGGTGTCGCTTGATCCCAAGACCGGCGAAGTTTTAGCCATGGTCGGTTCACGCGATTATTTTGATGACGCGGTTGATGGCCAGGTTAACGTTGCTCTGCAACCTCGCCAGCCAGGCTCATCCTTCAAACCGATTGTTTATGCCGCGGCTTTTCAACGCGGTTATACGCCCGATACCTCGGTCTATGATGTGGTCACCAACTTTTCCACCGACCCAGGCAAAAAATATGAACCCCATAACTATGACAGCAACGAACATGGACCGGTTAGTTTCCGTGCCGCGCTGGCCGGCTCTTTGAACATTCCGGCGGTTAAAGCCATGTACTTGGCCGGCTTGGACAATGTTATGAAATTAGCCGCTGACATGGGCTACACCACGCTTACCGACAAAGACCGCTTCGGCTTATCTTTGGTCTTGGGCGGCGGCGAGGTTAAGCTAATAGAACACACCAATGCTTTTTCCGCTTTTGCCACTGAAGGCGAGGTGCCGGAAACTGTGGTTATCAGAAAAATTGAAGATCGCACCGGAAAAGTTTTGGAAGAATTTAAAGAGCCGAAAAAAAATCGAGCGATGGATGCCAACATCGCCAGAATGATTAATAGCATTTTATCCGACAATGCCTCACGCGCCTATATTTTCGGCGCCAGTAATTATCTAACCCTGCCTGATCGACCGGTGGCCGCCAAAACCGGTACCACCAATGACTATCGCGATGCTTGGACTATTGGTTATACGCCATCGCTCGTTACCGGCGTCTGGGTGGGCAATAATGACAACTCAGAAATGAAACGCGGCGCCGATGGTTCGCAAATTGCCGCGCCGATTTGGAATCGTTTTATGCGCGAAGCCTTAGCCGGCACGCCGGTGGAAAATTTCAACGGCTATACAATTGATCCAAAAACTCCGCCCATTCTTTTGGGCAAAAATTTCGGTATCCAAAAAGTAAAAATTGATAAAGCCTCCGGCTTGTTAGCCAATGAAAATACGCCGGAAACTTTTGTTATTGAAAAATCATATCTCCAACCTCACGATTTGTTATATTTTGTTGATAAGAATAATCCTATGGGCCCGGCGCCCACTAATCCGGCCAGCGATCCGCAATTCGCTCTGTGGGAAGCCGGCGTTAAATCTTGGATTGACCGGCAGACAGCCAAAAATCCTGACTTCTCAACCGAACAGCCGCCGCAAGATTCTGACAATACCCATAAACCTGAATTAAGACCAACCTTTAGCGTCTCCGGCTTAAGCGACGGCCTGACCATCAGCGAACCTCTGCCTAATTTTACGGTCAATGCCTCAGCGCCGCGCGGCGTCAGCCGGGTTGAGTATTTGGTTAACGACCAAACTTTTGCCGTCAACTATTCTGCTCCTTTTTCCATTAATCATCCGCTTAACTTAATCGGCAATGGCCCGCAAAAACTTACCATTAAAGTCTGCGATGATTTGGATAATTGCTCTGAACAAAGCTTCAACGTTAAGTTTAGCTTCAGCCAAGTTCCCGGCGGCGCTTTCTCAGCCAGTTGGGCCGGCCCAAGCAACAATGCCAACTTCCTGCCCAAAGACATGCCGATTACCCTAAAAGTTAATTTAAATGAACCTGATAATATTTCCGTGCTTAAATTTTTCGTCAAAGCGCCCAATCAAGATCCGCAATTAATCCAAACCAAAAAAATGCTTCGCAGCGGCTCCGAACAAACCACTTGGCAGCCGGATAAATTCCTTGAGGGCGTTTACGAAGTTTGGGCCGATGCCATTTCCTGGCAAGGCCAGATTAAATCAACGCCTAAAATAAAAATAAACTTAAAGGCTAAATAGATATTAGAAAATAAAAAACAGCTCCGACGACTATCGGAGCTGTTTTTTATTTTGCAATAATTTAAATTATTTATTTAAGCAGCGCATCAAACTCATCCCGTTCAATGGTTTCCTTTTCCAATAAAACTTGAGCGATTTTTTCCAAAGAGTTTTTATGCTCTTTTAAGACTTTATTAGCCAAGGCCATACCCTGATCAATAAAGACAGACATTTCTGAATCAATTTTCTCAGCGGTCTTTTCGCTGTAGTCGCGCTGTTCGTGAATTTCGCGGCCCAAGAAAATCATTTCTTCGCGCTCGCCAAAAGTTCGCGGACCGAGCGTGTCGCTCATGCCATAATCGGTAATCAGCAGGCGAGCCACTTGAGTGGCGTGTCGCAAATCAGAGGTCGCGCCGGTGGTCACTTCGCCGAAAATTTCTTTCTCAGCCAAATAACCGCCCAAGAGCACGGCAATTTCTTCAATAAATTCTTCTTTGGAATGCATATGGCGGTCTTCCGTCGGCATCTTTAAAGTATAGCCGCCGGCACTGCCGCGAGCGATAATGGAAACCTTGTGCACCGGATCGGTGTGCGGCAAAAAGTTGGCCACAATCGCATGACCGGCTTCGTGATAAGCGGTAATTTTTTTCTCTTTGTCGGTAATGATGCGGGATTTCTTTTCCGGACCAAGCATCACTTTTTCAATCGCGCTGTATAAGTCAGCCATACTGATTTCTTTGCTATTCTGGCGAGCCGCCAAAATTGCGCCCTCATTTAAAACATTGGCTAAATCAGCGCCGGAAAAACCGGGCGTGCGTTCGGCAATGCGGCGCAAACCGGTTTTATCAGCCAAAGGCTTATTCTTGGCATGCAAATTTAAAATAGCTTCACGATCGGCAATGTCCGGCATATCAATCATCACTTGTCTGTCAAAACGACCGGGGCGAAGCAGAGCCGGATCCAAAACGTCCGGACGATTAGTCGCGGCAATCACGATAATACCGACGTTATTTTCAAAACCATCCATCTCCACCAAAATTTGATTTAAAGTTTGTTCGCGTTCGTCGTGGCTTCCGCCCATGCCGGCGCCGCGCTTGCGGCCGACTGCGTCAATTTCATCAATAAAGACAATGCAAGGCGCATTCTTTTTAGCTTTCTTAAATAAATCGCGAACGCGAGAAGCGCCCACGCCGACAAACATTTCCACAAATTCACTGCCGGAGATAGAAAAAAATGGCACGCTGGCTTCTCCGGCTACGGCTCTGGCTAAAAGAGTTTTACCAACGCCGGGTTTGCCCAAAAGCAAAACGCCGCGCGGAATCTTAGCGCCCAGTTCGGTAAACTTCTGCGGTTCACGCAAAAATTCAACCACTTCCATCAATTCTTCCTTGGCTTCCTTGGCGCCGGCCACGTCGGCAAATTTGGTTTTAACTTTGCCGTCCTTGGTCGCATCTTTAGCCGAAGTCTGACCAAACATCATGGCTTTGTTGTTGGCGCCCTGGACACTGCGCATCATGAAAAAAATAAAAGCGCCAATTAAGAGAATCGGCAAAACCAAAGGCAAGATAACCGTCAACCAAACATCAGAGCTTGATTCGTCTTTAATTTTAATATCAACGGCTGACAATTTGTCGCCGGCCACATTAAAGTTTTTTAGCAAAGTTGACAAAGACTCGGTCGGCTCTTTGGAGGCCTGTTCTTGGTTGCCATTGGCCAACTTAATATTTAGAGTATTTTTTTGAACCTCAAT
>JAKAEX010000062.1 GCA_021819805.1 bacterium
ATTAAAGTTTAACCAGCCCGGAGCTTGAACGCGTTTGAGTTTTTCGGCCAAGTTGGTGAAAACTTTTTTCTGGCGCTTATTCTTCTTAATGGCGATAAGGTCGCCGGTTTTAACTTGATAAGAAGGAATATCAACTAATTTGTTGTTAATGGTAAACATGCCGTGGCTAACCATCTGGCGCGCTTCAGCGCGAGATCTGCCCAAGCCCAAGCGGAAAATAACATTATCAAATCTGGTTTCCAACATCTGCAAGAGGTGCTCGCCGGCATCGCCTTTGCGACCGGCCTTTTCAAACATCAAGCGGAATTGTTTTTCGCGCATACCATACATGCGTTTGGCTTTTTGCTTTTCGGCCAACTGCACGCTGTATTGGCTGGCTTTGCCGCGCTGTTTCTTGGTGCCATGCAATCCCGGCGGATAATTGCGACTAACCAAAGTACACTTGGGTGAGTTGCACTTATCCCCTTTTAAGAATAGTTTTTTGCCGGCACGGCGGCACAATTTGCATTTAGCGTCGGAAGTAGCTGTCATAAATTATTTTAGACTCTCCTCGGTTTCTTGCGGCGGCAGCCGTTGTGAGGGATGGGAGTTATATCTTTAATAAAGGTTACATTCAAACCATTGGCGTTTAAAGCTCTGATGGCTGATTCGCGGCCGGTGCCCACGCCCTTAACAAAAGCGCTAACTTCGGACAAGCCGTAATCTTTGGCTTTCAAAACCGCTAATTTGGTAATAATCGTCGCGGCATACGGCGTTGATTTCTTCGGGCCTTTAAAACCGGCCATACCGGCTGAAGACCAGGACAAAACATTGCCGTCCAAATCAGTCAAAGTAACAATGGTGTTGTTGTAAGTTGAATTAATAAAGGCTTTGCCGATGGTAACTTTTCTTTCAACCTTTTTCTTCTTTTTGCCTTTAAGTTTTTTGGTGGGTTTGGTTGAGCTTGATTTCTTTTCCAATTTTTTCCTTAATTCTTCCGGCAAATCAGCCAAAGGATCAACAACTTCAGCTTTGTCTTGGGTTTCTTCAACCAAATTCAAGCCGTCTTTGACGCTTTCTAAAACTTCTGGATTGTTAGTTTCGTTAGTCATATTTAAATCATTTGTCTCTTATGTTTTCTGACCGGTTAATTTCTTGCCGGAGACCGCGGTGCGTCTGACATTGCCTCTAACCGTGCGGTTATTGGTTTTGGTGCGCTGGCCTCTGACCGGCAATTTTTTAGCGTGGCGGCTGCCGCGATAAGCGCCGATATCTTTCAAACGCTTAATGTTGGCGCTCACATCACGGCGCAAATCGCCTTCAACGCGATTTTGTTTTTCAATAATAGTTCTCAAAGCATTAACTTGATCTTCTTTCAAATCTTTAACGCGAATATTGCCATCAACTTTTGCCTGAGCCAAAATCTTATTGGCTGTGGCCAAGCCGATACCATAAACATAAGTCAAAGCAATTTCGACTCTTTTTTCGTTTGGAATAACTATGCCTGCAATTCTAACTGCCATAAGTTTAACCTTGTCTCTGTTTATGTTTAGGCTCTTTGCAGATAACCCAAACTCTGCCTTTCCTTCTTAAGACTTTGCAATCTTTGCAGATTTTTTTAACAGAGGTTCTAACTTTCATAATAATATTAAATGATTCCTTTTTTAAAATTGTTATAAAAACAAAAAAATTTAAGCCAGATTAATATCGGGCTTCAGTCAGTTTTAGACAAATTAAAGCCTATAGGTTATTCGACCCTTCGTCAAGTCGTAGGGACTCATTTCAATCTTAACCTTGTCTCCCGGGGCTAATCTGATTTTATTCATCCTCATTCTACCCGAAAGATAAGCCAAAATTTCATGTTCATTCTCCAAACGGACTTTAAAAGAGGTTCCAGGCATCAATTCTACAACTTCGCCCGTGACCTCTATGAAATCCTTGGAGTTGGATTGTTGATTAGGTTCGTTTGTCGCCATTAAGGGCAAATTTATCGTAAATTTAACAAAAAATGATAAATTAAAGATCATTTAATTTATCTGTGATAATTATATGTTTTAATTGATATAATGTCAAGGGAAAGCGGATTCTTTGTTTATTTGCTGTTTTTTGCTTAATCTTAGCTAATTTGTTAAAAAAATTAAAGTCAATAAATTGCCAGATTTTAGCCTTTAGCTATTAGCCGTAGGCAATATCCTCCATTTCTATATTTTACTAAAAGCTACAAGCTAATGGCTAATAGCTAATTTAATATTGCTTTAATACGGCGAACACCGGCCGAAGAGGCTTCTTCTTTTATTATCTTAAAGTGCCCCAACTCTTTGGTATTGGTAATATGCGGACCGCCGCAAATCTCTCGGCTAAACGGCAAATTGGCCTGGCCGACTGTGTAAACCTTAACTTCCTGATCATACTTTGATTCAAAAACACCCATGGCGCCGATACTTTTGGCGTCCTCCAATTTCATAACCGAACAAGCAACCGGCAGAGCCTGGTTGATGGCTTCGTTAACCAAAGCCTCAACCTGCTTGAGTTGTTCCGGCATTAATTTGTCGGGATGGGAAAAATCCAGCCTTAATCTCTCGGCGGTAATATTTGAACCCTTTTGCAAAACATGCTCGCCCAAAACTTGTCTTAAGGCGGCTAATAGTAAATGAGTGGCGGTATGTAATTTGGCTGTGGCTTCGCCATTGTCGGCCAAACCGCCCTTAAATTTGCCAACCGCGGCCGTGCGCGACAAATTTTGGTGCTGATCCAAAGCCGTCTTAAAATCTTCATCAAAAGTTTCCAGAGAAATTTTTAATTTTTTTTCAGCCGCAATTTCCTTAATCATTTCCGGCGGGAAGCCGTAAGTCTGATACAAATCAAAAGCGTTGGCGCCGCTAATACCTTGGCTGGAGGACAAAGCAATCAGCTCGCGCTCGCCTCTTTCCAGAGTTTTGGCGAATTTCATTTCTTCTTCGTGCAAGTTTTGTAAAATAAATTTGGCGTTGTGTTCCAGCTCGGGATAAGTTTGGCCGAATTCATCAATCACGGTTTGCGCCAATTTAGCTGTCCAACTTTCCAGGTTAATACCGACTTGGCGGCCGCAGCGAATAGCGCGACGGATCAAACGCCGAACAATATAGCCCTGGTCGGTGTTAGCCGGCGCAATGCCTTTATCGTCGCCCATAATAAAAGTCGCGGCTTTGATATGGTCGGCAATGATGCGAAAATTCTTAAGATTGTCTTGATATAATTTTTGACTCATGGTTTCCAGCTCTTTGATAAGCGGCGCAAATAAATCGGTTTGGTATAAATCGCTTTGGCCGGACAAAACTGTCGCCACTCTTTCCAAACCCATGCCGGTGTCCACGTTTTTCTGCTTGAGCTCGGTAAAACGGCCGTCGGCTTCTTTGTTGTAGGCCATAAAAACGTCGTTCCAGATTTCCACCCAGCGCTTATCGCTTGGCTTAAACTCAATCGGCGCTTCGCCCTCGCCTGTCCAATAAAACATTTCCGTGTCCGGCCCGCAGGGTCCGGTTTGACCGGCCGGTCCCCACCAATTATCGGCTTTGCCCAATTTGGCAATCCGATCAGGCAAAAATCCCAGCTTCAGCCAGGCGTCATAAGACTCTTGGTCAAAAGGCGCATCAGCGTCGCCGGCAAAAACCGTAATGGCCAATTTATCTTTAGGCAAACCGAGCCAATCGGCGCCGGTTAAAAATTCGTGGCTCCAAGCAATCGCTTCTTGTTTAAAATAATCCCCAAGCGACCAGTTGCCGAGCATCTCAAAAAAGGTCAGGTGCGTTAAATCGCCGACTTCTTCAATGTCGCCGGTGCGAATACATTTTTGGACACTGGCCAAACGCCGGCCGGCCGGATGCGCTTGCCCCAAAAGATAAGGCACCAAGGGGTGCATGCCGGCGGTGGTAAACAAAACCGTCGGGTCATTTTCCGGAATTAAAGAAGCGCTGGCAATGACTTTGTGGTCTTGCGAGCGGAAAAAATCCAAATATTTTTGTCTGATGTCTTTAGCAGTCATAGATTTTTAGTATAAAAAAGAAAGTCTTAATTGGCAAGTTGTTGACAAATTTATTAAAAACCGCGCTTATCTGAAGCGCAA
>JAKAEX010000007.1 GCA_021819805.1 bacterium
CATCTTTGGCTTTGTCTTTGGCTAAGTTGAGGCCGAGACTGACGCCGGAGTTGCTGCCTTCGTCGTCGGCGGCTAAAAAGCCGGAGGCGGAGTCGCCTTCTTTGGCCGGCGCGCTGAATTTCTGAGGTTTTTGATAAGCGGTTGGCGCCATAATTTGCGTTAGGCCGCCAACTTTAAAGATTGAATAGACAACTTCTTTTTGAATCAAGGTGTTAAGCTCGCTATACATGCGGAAAGCTTCTTTTTTGTATTCCACGAGCGGGTCGTGCTGGCCGTAACCGCGCAAACCGATGCCCCGGCGCATATAGTCCATGGTTTCCAAGTGTTCAATCCAGAGATTATCAATGGAGCGCAACAAGATGCCTTTTTCAATTTCCAGCCAGCTGATGCCCATATCTTTGGCCTGCTGTTTCATGGCGTCGTATTTGGTTTTGGCTGAGCCGAACAATTCATCAATAATCTTGGTGCGAATCATAATCTTGTCCAGCTTTTGATTTTCAGTTGTGATATTTAAAATATCCTCGGACAATTTTTGATCCAACGGGAAAATGGTTTTGGCGGTTTCGGCAATTTCTTTCAGGTTCCATTCAACAATCCGCTCGGCGGCCGTGTGGAAGCTTACCACCTGCTCAATTTCCAACTCAACCATTTCCAAAATCAACTTACTTAATTCATCATCACTGTTATCCTGCGTATCCGCCTTCGCCAAGGCTTCGTCGGACAAAGTTAAAATGCGATTGCGTTTGTCGTAAATCGTCTGGCGATGTTTATTGATGACATCGTCGTATTCAACCAAATGTTTGCGGATATCAAAGTTGTTGCCTTCAACTTTTTTCTGCGCCGATTCAATGGATTTGGAAATCATCGGATTTTCAATCGGCATATCTTCCGGCAGTTTCATGGTCTGCATTAATTTTTTCATGCGGTCGCCGCCGAAAATACGCATCAAGTCATCTTCCATGGAAACATAAAACTGGGACGAACCGGGATCGCCCTGACGGCCGGCGCGGCCGCGCAACTGGTTATCAATACGGCGCGATTCGTGGCGTTCGGTGCCGATGACGCGCAAACCGCCGACGCCGACAACTTTGTCGTATTCGTCTTTAGTAAAGGGATTGCCGCCCAAAATAATATCAACACCGCGGCCGGCCATATTGGTGGCGATGGTCACGGCGCCGGGCTGGCCGGCTTGGGCGATAATTTGCGCTTCTTTATCATGATGTTTGGCGTTTAAAATTTGATGGGGCACGCCTTCCAATTCCAAGAGTTGCGACAATTCTTCATTTTTTTCCACGCTGATGGTGCCGACGAGCGTTGGCTGACCGGCGGCATGCAAGCGCTTGAGTTCCGCCACCACGGCGTTTAACTTGCCTTTTTCTGTGGCGTAAATTTGGTCTTGCAAATCTTGTCTGGCAATCGGCTTATTGGTTGGGATGGCAACAGTTTCCAATTTATAAATTTTATAGAATTCTTCCGCTTCAGTCATGGCTGTACCGGTCATACCGGCCAGCTTTTTATACATTCTGAAATAATTTTGAAAAGTAATAGTGGCCAGGGTCTGGGATTCTTTTTGAATTTTAACGCCTTCCTTGGCTTCAATCGCCTGGTGCAAACCTTCGGAATAGCGGCGGCCATGCATCAAGCGGCCGGTAAATTCATCAACGATAATAATTTCGCCGTCTTTAATAACATAATCCTTGTCGCGCTTGAAGAGCACCTGAGCTTTTAAGGCTTGTTCAATGTGGTGCACTTCGCTGACGCCGCCGGTGGCGTAAATATTTTCAATGCCCAGCCATTTTTCCATCTTGGTAATGGCACCTTCAGTCAAAGTTGAGGTGCGCATTTTTTCATCAATGTTGTAATCCTCGTTTTCTTTTAGGCGGGAAACCAATTCGGCAAATTTGTAATAGCGGTCAACCGATTCATTAACCGCGCCCGAAATAATGAGCGGGGTGCGAGCTTCATCAATTAAAATGGAGTCAACTTCATCAACGATGGAATAATACAAATCGCGCTGGACTTTGTCTTTGAGTTCATAAATCATGTTGTCTTTCAGATAGTCAAAACCGAATTCGTTGTTGGTGCCGTAAAGAATATCGCAGGCATAGGCCTCTTGGCGCGGGACAACTTTAAAATGTTTCAAGCGGTCGTCAAATTGGTTGTCGTTTGTAAACTCCGGATCGTAGATTAAAGCTTCGTCATGGATAATGACGGCGGTGGACAAGCCCAGGGCGTGATAGGTTGGGGCCATCCAGCCGGCGCCGACTTGCGACAAGTAATCGTTGACGGTGATTAACTGAACGCCGCGGCCGGTTAAGCCGTTTAAATACAAAGGCAAAGTCGCCACTAAAGTTTTACCTTCACCGGTTTTCATTTCCGCGATCTGTCCGTGATGCAAAACAATACCACCGATTAATTGAACGTCGTAATGTTTGAGGCCCAAGACGCGCTTGGCCGCTTCGCGCATAGTGGCGAAAGCTTCCGGCAAAATTTCTTCCAAAATCTTATTTTCAGCTTCCAGACTCAAACTGTTGCTGATTTTTCCGTCAACAACTTTAACGCCCAAACGCTCCCGAAACTTGTCAGTTTGGGCTCTGAGTTCGGCGTCGGACATGGCCGCCATTTGGCTGTCCAAGGCGTTAATTTTATCTATAATCGGTTCCAAAGTTTTAACCACCTTTGCGTTCGGATCGCCAAAAATTTTCGTTAAAATAGACATATATATTATAGGGTTTAGGATTTAGGGAATAGAGATGTTAGAAACACACCCCGCCCCGATGGACATCGGGGCACCCCTCTCGCAGAGGGGAATTTTTTATAATTCAGCCCATATTATACGCATTTTTTATTAAAAAATCAAGAAAAAGGCAAAAAACAAGGCCTTTTTTCGGTTTTGCCTTGACTTTTATGCAATTACGTGATGAAATATAGAAAAACAATTATCGTATTATTAACAAAGAGGGAGAAATCATGGGCTGGTTATTTGCCGCTATCATTATCACAATTATTTTTGGGGTTTTTGTTGGTTCTTATCTAACATCTCTTGAGGAAAAGAAGTTGACCAAGTTAAAAGAATACTTGACCGCTAATCCCGAGGGAGATAAAGAAATTGGTCTTGATCGCGTGTTCGGCTATCCCGGTGGCGATATTACTTTTTCGGATAAAACAAACTTCCATTTCAGGAGCGACCAATATTTGAACGCGGCGGACAAATTAATTAGTCAAACAGATAATTTTTTAATTTCTGTTCGCCAAACATTTTATCCGCCTGAAAATTCCCCCAATACGTATATTAGTTCTTAAAGCCCTGCTGGGCAAAACCCAACTTTATAAAAAGGTTGGGTTTTTTATTTTTAGGCAAAGCGGCGGATGACGGCTTTGACTACGCCTTGGACGATTAAGTCCTGGACATAAATCGGCGCCATGGCGCTATTGGCCGGTTGCAGACGAATGCGGTTGGCTTCGCGATAAAACTTTTTCAGCGTGGCATAGGCGTTATTTAAGAGCGCCACGACCACATCGCCGTTGGCCGGCGAAGGGTTGCGTTCCACCACCACATAATCGCCGTCCAAGATGCCTTCGTCAATCATGGACTCGCCTTTAACTTTCAGCACATAGCTGTTGACGCTGTCGGTCACAAAGTCGGCCGGCACGCCGATGGTTTCGCTTTCCTCCACCGCTTCAATCGGTTCGCCGGCGGTAATGAGGCCGGCCAAGGTAAGTTCAACCGCTTGCGCCCAGTTGGGCTGAATTTTAATCAGTTCAATGGAACGAGCCCGATTAAAATCGGTTTTTAAAAAACCTTTGTCCGTTAGAGCTTTAATATGCTCATGAATTGTTGCCGGACTGGACAAGCCCAGCTCATCGCCAATTTCGCGATAGCTTGGCGCATAGCCGGAACGCTCCGAAAAATCATTAATAAAGTCCAGAATTTGTCTCTGGCGCCTTGTGAGTCTTTTATCCTCCCCCATATTTTTTACGCAACACATAACACATAACACGCAACAAAGCATAATTAAGATATTAGTGCTGTCTTTTAAATATACTTAAGATAATAATTTAAAAAAGTAGACCCTGGATCCCAGGTCAAGCCTGGGATGACATATGTATATTTTAACCGAACAAAAACCGAAAGTCAAGAGAAAATAAAAAACCCCTGTTTTATTAAGAATTATGGGGCATGACGCACACAACTGACGGCGTTGGTGTTGTTGGTTTTAATAACAGAGCCAATTGTACAAACACCGGCGCCGATATAATTGGCGTTGGTTGAATTAACTTCGGTTGAGCTTAAGCGGCCGTTCCAAGCCGGAATCAGATTGGTATTGCAAAGAGTTGCCAATTCTTGGCTGGCCGGCAAATACCAATCGCTTTTGCCATTTTGCACTAAATTTTTACAAACATTGGCGGCCGTATATCTTGAGTCAACTAAATTTGCCACATTGGCCTGACCATCAACCGGGCTGGTGGCGCCGGTTGAGACTAAAGGCAAACCGGAATCCCAAGCGCTAAAGTTGTTAAGATTGCTAAGGCTATCAACTACCAAATTAAAAATGCCGGTGCCGGTATCAAAATTTCTGGCAAACAACCAGCCACCGCCGCATTGGTCGCCCGGGTTGCAATAACCGCAACAAGCCTTAGCCGAGTCATTACAAGCGCAAGCTGTGGTTTGCGAGCAAATCAAGCCGGGCATGGCCACGCATTGGCCGGGCGATAAGTCGCTTACTTTATTAGCCAAGCAATAAGTTAAAGTATAAGATTTGCCGCCAACGCCTTGGACATAAGAATATTCATCAGGACAGCTGCCGCCGATATACGGCGTCGGGTTCTGAGGGATTTTTTCCATATAAACCGTGTGAGCATTGCGGCTAACCAGCGATCCGCCGGGAATAAACTCTGTGGCGGTTGGATATTCGCCATTGCCCTCGGCAAATCTGTCCAGGGCGTATTGAATCTGCCTAATATCATTAATACGCTTGATATCAATCGCCTTGGTGCGCGCGCTAATCAAAGAAGTCGTGGCCATTGTCGCCAGTATGCCAATAATGATAATGACCAGCAAAACCTCAATTAGGGTAAAGGCTTTTAGTTCATGTTTAACATGAAGCATAAATTATGTTATGTGATTAGCCTCGTTTTTTTTCTTTGTACTTAACAATCATCGGCGCTAAATGGTCTTTGACTTTATCAATTGCTTTATACAAATCTTTTTCAGTCTTTTCCACTCGAAGCATCTGTCCGGGAAAACTTAAATTGGCTTCCGCCTTAAAAATTTCTCCCTTGAGATGATGGTTGGTTGTTAGGCTTACTTCAAATTCGCACAAAACCGGACCAAGTCCGCTTAAATATTTATCCAGCATATCCATCTTGGTCATAACATAATCCTTAATCGCTTGAGTTAATTCCAAGTTGGTCGCTTTAATTTTTATCTTCATATGTTTATTTTAATTTTTAGAGATGAAAGATTTGCTTTAATTGGCAAGACAAACAGCCGAGTTTGGCCACATCTTTAAAAGTTATCAAGAAAATCAGCAAGAGCAAGAGAATAAAAAAGATATTGTGAATTAAAGCTTCAATTTCTTGCCTAACCGGTTTGCCTCTGATTTTTTCAATCAGCAAAAAGACTAAGCGGCCGCCGTCCAAAGCCGGAATCGGCAAAATGTTAATCACAGCTAAGTTTAAAGATAAGATGGCGGTAAATTGTAGGACATAAACCCAGCCCATGGCCACCATTTGACCGGTAAGCGTGGCGATGCCGACTGGACCGGCCACTTCGGCCGAAACATTTTGGCCGCTGAAAATCCTGCCCAACAGGCCGACAAAGCCCAGAATAATCGCCCAGAGCAACAAACCGGTGCTTTTTAGGCCCTCAACAATGGCCAAATACCAGGGGTAGCGAACAATGCCAACTTCGGCGATGCCGATGCCGATACCGCCTTTGCCGGTTGAGGCCATGGTAATAGGCGTTACTTGTTTATTAATTAAGTCCTGTCCCCGCTTGATGGTATAGCTCAACTCTTGGCCGTTATGTTCATTAACAAAATCCTGAACTTGCGCATAGCGGCTAAAAGTTTGCTTATCAATATTAAGCAAAATGTCGCCAACTTTAAAATCGGCTTTGGCCGCCGGCGAATCAGGCACCACATCAACTATCTGAATCATGCTGGATTTAACCTTGACGCCCGCCGGCAAGTCTTGCAACATCTGCGGCAAGCCGATCATTAAACCGATAATTATAATAAAGGCGGCTAAAGCGATATTCATAATGACACCGGCCGACAACATAACCGCGCGGCGCCAAATACTCTTGGCTGTGAAACTGTCAGCTTCTTTGGTTTCGCCATTTTCACCCTTAATTTTGACAAAACCGCCCAAGGGAATCCAATTGAAAGAATAAATCGTGCCGGGCGCATCGCTAATTTTTTTGTCGCCCCAAACTTTTCGCCACTTGCCGTCTTTTTTATACAGACCGAAAATACGCGGCGGAAAACCAAAACCAAACTCCTCAGCTTTAACGCCGAAACGGCGAGCCGACAAAAAATGTCCAAGCTCATGAGCTAAAACCAGCAAACCAAGAACGAGGAAAAAAACTATTACGGTTAATAACATAAAAAATTATTTATATTGTCATTATTTCTTTTTCTTTTTTATCTCTTAATTCTTTTAGCTCATCATTGCGCTTAACCACTTCCTCATCCAACTCTTTAATATAACGGAATTTGTCATCTTCGGCGATGTCCTTGTCGTCAAAAGCTTTTTCAATGGTGCTCTTAATATCATCGCGAAGTTTGCGAATTTCCACGCGGGAGGCTTCCAATTTAACACTTAGTTTTTTAACCAAGTCTTTGCGGTTTTCTTCGGTTAAAGACGGAATATTAATGCGCACCTTGTCGCCTTCATTAACTACACCCAAACCCAAATCAGCTTCCACAATCGCCTTTTCCACCGCCTTTAAGATGCTTTTGTCCCAAGGACTAATAATCACGCTGGAGGCGTCGCTTACATTAATATTGGCCAGGGTGTTCAAAGGGCTTTTGGCGCCATAGGCTTCCACCACCACGCCGTCCAACATAGCCGGATTGGCGCGGCCGGTTCGCAGACTGCTAATCTCCTTCTTAAAGAACTCTTTAATTTTCTCAAAATCTCCTCCTTTAGCTACAATGTATTGGTTCATATGGTTAAATTATTTTTATCTTGTTTTAACGCCGATATAGACTGCGCCGTCTTTAGCCGGACTAACCAAGATGCGGGAGCCTTTACGCGGCGATGGCAATTTGCGGCTGGTCCAATTGGCCCCGCCATCAATGCTGGAATAGAAAGTCGTATCAGTATCATAGTAAATTATCTTATTGTCAAAGGGGCTCATGGCTAAGGCGTTGATATAGGAACGTCTTTCCGGCGGAATTAAATTAATTTCAGTCCAATCAGCGCCGTAATTGGCGGTCTTGAACAAGCCATAATCAACGGCCAAAAGATAAAAACCGGGCTGCGAGGGCGAGGCCACCAAATCACGATAGCCCTTGTCGGCCTTAACTTCTCTCAAGCGCGGCGTTAAATCTGTCCAAGTCGCGCCACTATCTTTGGTAATATATAGGCCTTTGGTAAAAACCATAGCCAGTAAAATTCGGCTGTCTTTGGGATCCATTACCAAGCGCCTGATTTCATTATTGCCGAAATTGGTTAAGGTTTTCCAGCTCTTGCCGGCGTCTTCGCTTTTAATCACATCGCCGCGGGCATTGGCCATATAAACAATTTGGCTGTTGAAGTGATCAACCACGACTGAATAAATAACCAGTTCTTTGTTGTTGTCGGAATAAATTTCCTGCCAGTTGCGGCCGCAATCAATGGTTTTAAAGATTCGGCCGACCGTAGCCGCGTAAATTATACATTTATTTTTTGGATCAACCGCCAAATCAACAATCGCCTTCTGGCCCAAACTGCGCATAACTTGCCAGCTGCCGCCAGAGTCATAGCTGTAAAAAGCGCCATCGGCAAAAGTGCCCATGTAAAAAGCCTTGGCATCGGACGGATCGGCCACCAAGACGCTTGTGTCCAAACCAAAAATATCAATTGGCTTGACGCCGATAACCGGCACTCGGCCCAATTGCTGCCAGGTGGCGCCGCGATCAAGAGTTTTATAAATGCCGCCGGTCAGGCTTTGATCAACCGTTTTCGGCTGGCCGACAGATAAAGTGCAGCCGGAAGCTAAAATCGCCACCAGCGCTAATAAAAACAAGGAGCGAAATTTTGTCATAAAATTATAAATTAATAATGACGTTTTCTAAAACCAATTTCTGATTAACATTGGCGGCCAAATATTCTTTGGCCTGAACTGTTGCTTTATACCAAGCAACCGCTTGCGCCAAAGAAAAATTAAACTTGTCCTGAAAATGGCCAAGTAGCTGACCATAGCGTTGCCATTCAACCAATGATAATTTATTTAAAACCAAGTCGCGGGCGGCTGTCTGCCAAATGCTTAAAATTTCTTCCGCTTCTAAATCTTTGGTTAATAATTTGTCCAAAGCCGCTTGGCGCTTGTTTTGATCTTGGCTGATTGATTGGAAAAAAACTTCAGCCGCCGCCAGGTGCTCGCTCAAAACATCATCGTCTGATAATTTAACCGCTAAACCCGGCCAGCCGAGCGACAGAGCGGCTAAAGTTTTAGCCTGGCTGCGCTTGGCGCCGCGCTCCACCAAAAAATCATGGACCAAATTCGGCTGAATCGGCCGCAAGGCAAAAATCTGGCTGCGAGAAATTACGGTTTTGGGCAAATCATTTAAGTTGGTCGCCAATAATATAATAACGGTTTTTTTATTCGGCTCTTCCAAGGTTTTCAACAAGGCATTGGCCGCTTGATTGCTCAAGGTTTCCGCTCGGTCAATCACGGCCGCGCGATAGCCTTGGCCCAAGGCGCTTAAACTCAGGGCATGCAAAAGACCTCTGATTTCATCAATGGAAATATTTTTTTTGTCTTCATTTAAGGACAGCCAAAAAACATCGCCATTAACCTTGGCTTTGAGCTGAGAACAAGCCGGACACTGGCCGCAGGGCCTCAAGCCGGGTTTGTCTTGGCATAATAATTTGCCGATTAAAATATTGGCTAAGGTCTTTTTGCCTGAGCCGGACGGGCCCAGAAAAATGAAACTGCCACCAACCGGTTTGCGGCTGCTTAAAACCGCCAATTTATTGAAAAATTTAAGCAAATTCTCCTGTCCGATAATTGTTTCATCCGCCGTAGCCATAAGTATATTTTAGCATAAAAACCCGTCCCCTCCAAAACCTAACTTTTTTCAATTTCCTCCAGCAATTGATGGTGCTGTAAATCATGATAATGCTTAATTGTCTTAAAGGTCACCAACTTATTAAAAAGAAAGCCGAAGATGCCTAAAAAGATGTTGGAAATAATCTGGGATAAAATATAGCCGGTCTTGGTGAAATCAACCATCAGATACATAAAGCCGGCGTTCAGCGCAATATCAATCAGCCAAACAATACTGTAAAAGAACAGCTGGCGCGGCAGAGCCGACCAATCATAATTCTTAAAAACAATAATTTTTCTCAAAAAAAACGAAACAACCAAACCGCCAAAAAAGGACAAAGATGAGGCATACAAATACCACCAGCCCTTAACATCAACCAGCCAATAGAGCAAGCCAAGCTCAAAAACCGTGACGCAGGCGCCGGTTAGGGCATATTTAAGAAAAGCTTGATGTTTAAAGAATTGCCTAAAAGTAATACGCTCCATAAGTCAAAATTTATTTAACCGCTTTTAAGGGTTCGCGACTATTATAATAATCCATTATCTCGGTGCTTGACAAGGAACGGCTCCAAATGGCCAGTTCGTCAAATTGCGATGGCGAATTTTCACCAACAATACTAAGGCCTGTCAAGGGATTTTTTGGCGAAAAATTGCCAAAAACCTGGTCGGTTAATTCGCCGTCAATGTAGAGGGCGACATATTGGCCATTGGCCACCAAAAAAATATTATGCCAGTCATGGTCTTTGGGCATGGCTGTGAGTTTTCTTGACTCCCCGTTGTTATAGACAACCGTACCGTAAATTTCCGGAATAATGCCCAAGGCCCAATCACTGGTTTTTGAAGAATCATAATCAAATAAAATAAAACGATTGCGGCTGGAAGTGGTGGGCGAAGAAATATCTTTAAAGAAAAAACTAAGGCTGACATCGCTTGAGCCAAGCGGCTGGAACCAACGGGCGCCGATTGATTCTTGTTCCGGATAGCTTTGTTCTGCCCCACAGCCCCAGCGGCCATCAATCCAAGCGGCGCCCTGGAACAAAAAGCGGCCGCTTAAGCTGTCGGCGATAGACTTATCCTGACATTCGGCAAAATGATATAAATGTTCTAATTTTTCATAAAGCAAAGGATTATGGGTGTCCGGTTTAAAAACAATGGTGGTGGCTGTCTGCCACGGACTCCAATTGCCGGCCGCGTCGCGAGCTCGGACGCGCAAATCAAGTCTTGTTTCCTCCGGCAAATTTTGACCAAGGCTGGCGGTGGTGGAGCCGGTTTGGCTTAGCCAGCTGAGCCAATCGGTATTTTTTAATTTGTAGTCCACATCAAAAACCAAATCATTTGAAGCCGTTGTCTCATCTTGGCCCGACCAGCTGGCTGTAAAATTATCAGTTTGGTAAGCCAAAGCTAAATTAACAAAATTAGCTGTCGGCGCTGTGAGATCAGCCGGCGGGCTTTGGGGCGGTTCGGGCGGTGGCGGTGGCGCGACAACCGGCGGCGGAACTGAAACTGGCGGTGGCGGCGGCGGTTCAACAATCGGCTGAACAGCCGGCGCTTCAATTTTTAGTCCGGCCACCTGTAAAACCTGATTAACCAAGGGCGCAGACGGCAAAACCATCGGCGCCGCGCCAAAAAATTGCGGCGGAATGGTCTTGCTCACATTAATTATCGGGAAAAAACGGCTGGCCGGATTTTTGAAAAATTGCTGGGGATCATAGCTAATCTCCGGCGCAACTATCGCTTTAGTCTTTGGTTTTAGTTTTAGCCGATTAAAATATAATTGCTCCGGCGCCTCGGCGCTGATTTTAATGCCGCCGGCGCTGATTTGGCCGCGGCTTTTGGTTTTAATTTCAACCGGCGACGGATTGGCAAATAAATTCATTACTCTTAAACCATAACTAAGGATTTGCGGCGCTAAACGGCGCCAGTAATCTCTGAAAACCGCGTCGTTTAAAATTATTTTGTCTTGCGCCGGATCGGCAAAAGCCAATAAATTTTTGCCTGAGTAATAATAATGGTCTTTGCCTAATTTCATATCCGCCCAGGGCTCAACAAACTCTGTTTGGTTGATGGTGTCGTCTGAGAAAAAATTATTATTGGAAAAAACGGCCAAGGCCTGCAGACAAGCGCTTAAATCAGAACAAGCGGCCGGTTTAATATTTTTATCATCAAATAATAATTTCTGCTCGGCGCTGTTGGCGTTTTGGCACCAAGCTTCAAAACCGTCGCCATTAACATGTTGGTCGTTTCTGGTGTGAGCCGGCATGCCCATATCTTCCAATAAGTGTAAAATATGGCCTAAAGCCGCATAAGCCTTGGCTTCATCGCCGGCTTGCTTGGCGGCCAGCGCTTCCGGCCAAGTAAAACTGCCGCCAAAGAGCGGTTCAGCCTGCTCATTTTTATTCACTGCCCACTCGCTCGTTGGATAGCCAACTTTTAGGCCTTCAACCGTCAGACCGGCGCCACTAAGCGGATTATAAAAATGGTTGAGGCTGCGCGAAGCCGGCATATCTTCAGCTTGGCTGCCGGCAATAATTTGTTCAATAGCAGTCGGCGATAACTTAATGTCAGACTGCTTATTCCAAGTCTCAACAATCAATTTAGTTAAATAAGGGTGGGAATAAGTTTCGTCAAAAGCCAAAGCCGGCCGAAAACTTGCCAACAAACCGCTAAATACCAATACTAAAATTAAACAGGGTTTCATCTTCATAAAAATACACAAAATCCCAAATGGTTTATTTGGGATGAGTGTTTAATTTACAAAATTATTTTTTCGGAGTTGACCAGTAATCATTTTCTCTCAAGGCTTCAAACTTGTTGTCGGAGCTGCCCAGATAATAACGTTTAGCATCTTGAGCGATATACCAGGCAAAAAAAGTGTTGGCGCGGCGGTTTAAAACGATTTTGCCTTTATACTTGTCAGCAAATTTTTTATCAATCGGCATCATGCCCTGGCCAAGCGGATTAAAGCCGCCTAAAACTTCTTCTTTATCGTTGTAGCCATCGCCGTCAGTATCGGCTTTCAGGGGGTCTGTGCCCAAGGCTGCTTCCAAATCGTCCGACAAACCGTCTTTATCAGTATCCACTCCGGCAATTGTCACATCAGCCACCGGAATCTTATTCATGTCGCCATTTGATAATTCAATGCCTAAAGTTAAAATCAAATTAAGCGTATTAGCTTTGGCGCGCTCTAAAGTAAGCTTGTCTTTGTCCGAAGCTTCGGTTTGCTGGCTGAGCTGAGTTTCAAAGTCTTTATTTTTAGCCACAGCGGCTTGTAAATCCGTAACATTTTTGGCCAATTCTTGCTTGGTTTGTTCCAAGCTGGTGGACGAGGCTTCGGCCGCTTGGTTGCGGTTGGCCAAATCTTGGCGCATTTGTTCAATGTCGCGATTGCGCTGGCTTAAAGTTGAGTTCAAATTTTCCACGTTGGCCACTAATTTGGTGTTGTCGGCGTAAATTTTTAAAACTAAAATTAAGCCGGCCAAAAAGACCACTACAAAAATAGCATAAAAAACCCAACGTTGTTGACGTCGCATTTGCACGTCTTTGTTGACGGGCTGAGTCAGCCGCTCTTTAACATTACCGCCAGAAACCATATTGGGAGTGGTAATGGTTGTCGGCTGATCGCCGGCTCGCTGAATATAGGGAGCAAAAGAAGGCATAAGATTAAAAATTTTAATTTGCTTTAATTATATCACGATGCGGCCGCAAACTCAATTTTATTTTGTTAAGACGGCGGAACGCAATTGGATTAATTTTGTTTGATCTTTTGTATCTTCGTAATGTTTGATGGCTTTCTTAATATAGTCGCCCTTGCCCAAAGCGCCGATATCGCCTTTGTCTAAACAATTGTCCAGATTTTGCCAGATATCTGTTTGGTTGGTTTTGGTTTCGTAATTCAATTCAATAAAGGCCAAGCGGCAAAAAGCTTTGGGATAATCAGGCCGAGTGGCCAAAGCTTGGCGTAAAGTTTGAGCGGCGTCGTTATATTGTTTCATGGCCAGTAAAATATCAGACTTAGTCCAATAAGCCGGCGAATGTTCTCCCCCATTGGCAATCGCTCGATTAATTGTTGCCAAGGCTTGATCCATTAGCCGCCCATCTTGAGACACCAAGGCGGATAATTGCAAAAGCTGGGCATGGTAAATTGAGATAAAATAATCATTCGGATTATAGGCAATATTAGCCTGGCTGGCGGCAGTCAGAGAGTTTAAAAAATTGCTGATTTCTTGACTGGACAAGTCGGCTAATTTTCTGGGCGAACCTAAAACAGCGCTCACAAACAAACTCCTAATATCCCTATCCAGCGGTGTGCGATAGGCCAAAGTTTTAACATAACCATCAAGAAACGCCGGCGTATTGCCGCTATACCAAGCTTGCGCTGTTTTAACGGCTGAGCGCAACATCAACATCGGTCTAATACTGCCAAAATAAATCAGCAAACCTAAAGCGACAGCCACCACCACCAAGCTCAGGGTTCTGATCAGCGAAGTATCGCTTGGCGCAACTGTCGTCTCTTCGGCCGGCGGCCGGTTGCTCAGCCAAAAAACAAAAGCCAAGGCAATCATAAAACAAACAAAATTGGCCATGGAATCAAAAACCGCCAAATTGTGAACAAAATAAGCCACAAAAATCGCCACCACCGTCGCTAAAGTCAAAACTTTTAAGCCCAAATGGCGATAAGCCTTGGCCAGGCTGATACCAACCGCCACAAACAAACCCAAATAAGTTAAAAAGCCCAAAAGACCGGCCGTGGCTAACATTTCAATCGGCATATTATGAGCGCGGTCATAATACTCCTCGTTTGGCGTATATTTATACAAACCGGCTTTAAAGTATTTATCAAAGGGCGCCGCAAAGTTGCCCAAGCCGAAGCCCAAAATCGGCCTTTCTAAAAAACCGCGCCAGCCGGCTTGCCAGGCAAAAGTTCTGGCATTTAAGCTGGTGCTTTTATCAGAAAACTCTCTCAACGCCGAACCGAATTTATTATTATCAAAAATCGGCGCCTGGCGAAAAGCTAAGAGTAAAGCAATAATAGCCACAACGCCAATCAAACCGAAACGATTAGTTAGTCTGACTCGCCTATTTTTATGCAGACACGCGATAACCAAAACAAAAGCTAATAAGCTGGCGATCAAGGCGGCTTCCGAACCGGAAACATTGGCGTAAAGAAAAGACCAAAAGACAAAAAACCAAGCGACAATATACCAAAACTTGAGCTGATAATTTCTGGTGTTGGACCAGAGATAAACAATAAAATAAAGGTTAAACAGCATGACGCCGGCAACGTAGGTGGCATTGCCCAAGGTGCTGATGTTGCTCGCCATATTAACATTGCCCACGCCCTGGCGATCAGGACTGACCAGAGCATAAACCGCCAAACCGACAGCCGTTAAAACCGACGAACTCAACAACCAAAACCAATCGGTCTTGCTTCTAAACACCGTAATAATGATGGCGTATAAAGCAAAAAAATGAACCAACGAAAACCAGCCGAGCATGCGCTCGGTATCGCCCCAAAAACTTAAATTAAAATCAATGCCAAAAATTGAGGAGGCCAGCAAAACCAAAAGCCAGGCCAGCAAACTATAAGTAATAATTGAGCTCTTAGGCCGGCTGGCCGGATATTTGATAATCAGATAAAACCAAAACCACAGCAAAATCTCAACCAAAATATTGAAAGTTAGCTGTTTACCGGTAATGAAGGGAAAATAAAGACTGTTGGTGATGACGAAAAAACTGCCCAGGGTTAAAATTGAGCCAACCTTTAAAATGGCGCTTAAAGTTTTTTGAGACATGAAAAAAATTATTTCTTTAGCCCCGCCTTTAACTTGTCAATTTCTTGTTGATATAATTGATTGTCCGGATAAGATTTAAGCAGGCTGGTATAGGCATTAATAGCATCCTCGGTATAGCCATTATCTCGGCAAAAGGCCGCGTAATTAATCATGATATTAACATTATCAACCACCACCACCTTTAAGGCTGCTTGATAAAGCTCTTTCACTTCAGCTGGCGGCCGCTTCTCATAAACTTGGTATAGTTCAATCTCGGCCAAAAAAATTGTGGAATCGCCACCGGAAATTGTTAAAGCTTTTTTATAATTTTCATCAGCCTTGCCATATTCTCCCAAACTTCTGTATAAATTGCCGATATTTAAATAAGGAATCCAAACTTTATTGCCGGAAACATCAGCCGCCTTAGTAAAAGCGTCAATCGCCTGATAATAAGCATCATGATTGCCGGTATCACCCTGAGCTTTATATTTCAAGCCGGCTGTTAAATAATTATTATATTGATCAGTTTGAGTCTGCTGCTGTTGCTGCTGTTTTTCGGTCTGAATTTCTTTCTCGGTGTTTTTAACTTCCTCGGACATTTTTGGATCGGCGTCAAACAGCTTGCCGCCACCGCCAGCCACGCATTGTTTTAGGTGCTCGCGGCCGGCCACATTATCTTTTTTAACAACTAAATAAATCTGAGCCAATTGACAATGAGCGTCAGTGTAGCCGTCGTAAAACTTCAAAGCCTGATTAAGCGTGGCGATTGAACCGTCAACGTCATTTAAATACAATTGGACAATAGCTTTAACCAAATAAGTTGAAATGTGTTGCCCACCGGTAGCCATGGATTTGGCCAGCGGGTCTAAAGCAGCTTGACAGTATTGCTTATCAGCTAAACCCATACAACTTGTCATTAAAGTTCGACCTAAACGCAATTGACTTAAACTATTGGCTGGATTCAAGGCGATGACTTTTTTGTTTAGGTTAATATAGAAATCAAAAACTTGTTTCTTTTCTTCTTTACTCAATTTGCTAAGCGCTTCTGGATGGTCGGCGAAAAAATCAGACAAAGAATTAATACCGCTTCTATCCATAGGTGTATTTGCCTCAAACGGCCTTTGATAATAGTCTAAAATCTCCTGACTGGTAGTGGCACTATTTAAAATTGCAACAAAATTAATAGTTCGGCTAAACACCTTAGCAAAAGCGACATTATAATAAAAAATCAAGGAAAGCGCGCCCGCGCCGGCCACGAGCCAAACCACTATCTCTCGGTTAACAGCCTTAATGCTAACTTTGGCCGGTCCCTCAGGCGCCGGCTCTTGACCTTGATATAAAGAGAAAATCCAGCCCAAGGTAAGCCAAAACAAGAAATAATTGCCCCACGAATCAAAGACGGCTAAGTTATGAATAAAATAACCGACCACGATGGCTGTGGCAATGGCCAATTCCTGCCAACCGAATTTTCGCTGGCGATAGCCCTTGATTAAATAATAAGCAATGGCCGCAAAAATCAACAAATAGATAAGCAAGCCAACTGTACCAGTGGTCACAGCCAAATCAATTAAATTGTTATGAGCCCGGTCAAAATATTCTTCACCCATGGTGTAGCGGTAATAACTGCCATCAAAAAACTTGTCATTAACCGCATAAAAATTGCCATAACCCCAACCCAAAATCGGTTTTTCCAGCCAACCCTTCCAGCCGGCGCGCCAAGCATATAAACGAGTATCTAAGTTTGTATTCTGTAAAGAAAAATCCCTGAAAATCTTGCCGAAGCGATTATTCATAAACGGCTGCTGACGCAAACCATAAAGTGTGGCGATAACGGCAATAAAAACGCCGACACTGATTAAAGAAATTTTTCTGGTTTTTGGCGCAGCTGCCAGCCAAGCGTAAAGCAAGCCGAACAACACCAAGCTTACGGCCAAACCTGCCTGTGAACCGGACACATCGGCATAGAAAAAGCCAACCAAAATCATCAGGCCGGCCAAGGCGTAAAGAATCTTTTGGTAAATCAATTTGCTTTTCAGCCAGCCATAAAGCGTGAAATAGAAACAGACCAACATAACACCGGCCACATAAGTGGCATTGCCCAGAGTACTGATATTATTGCCCACGTTAACCGAGCTGGTTTTGTCATAAACCTCCGATGGCGGCTTAATTAAACTGTAAACAACAATCAAAACTGCCGAGACTAAAGAAAAATTAAATAATCTCTGCCAATCGGCCTTGGTTCTGAAAACCGTAATCACGATTAAATAAAACAGGAAAAAATGAGCTAAATGAAACCAGCCAAGCATACGATTGGCATCACCCCAGAAACTCATATTAAAGTCAACGCCGGTAAAACAGGTCAACAATAAAATCGCCAGCCAAGCTAAAAAACTCCAAGTCAGCCAAGATTTCTTTGGCCTGATTGCCGGATATTTAACAATCAGAGCCAGCCAAACAACCGCCAAAATTTCGATTAAAATGTTAAAAAAGACTTGCTTGAGGGTGGTGTAAGGGAACAGCCAATTATTTTCAACCAAAAAAAACGTTAAAAAAGAGGCGTAAATCCCCCATTGTAAAACCTTAAAATAATTTTTTTGAGACATAAAAATACTTTTTACTATTAGGCTTTTCTCTTTATTTTAATACGCTTTTTTGTAAAAAGCAACCTACTTGTTCTCGGATTTAGCAAAACAAAAACACCCCCGAAGGGGTGTTTTTGTTGTAGCTATTACTAACTACTTCTAACTTATATAAGCCTAAACTTAGTAGGTTAGAGTGCCCGCAGTAACCGGCAATGAGTCAACAGTGTTGAGACTACCATCAGTAGTCACACCATCATCCCATTTAATGCCAGAAGCAGACGGAATGCTCGCAGTCAAGGTGCCATTGGTCGGAGCGCCAGTGGTATTAGCAGTGACATAGATGTCAATGTAAGAACCAGCAGCGATCGTGAAGTCCTTCAAGGAAGTAGCACCGCCATTAGTATCACCAGACAAAGTCCAGCCGTTGAGGGCTACGCTTGTCGGAGAAGTGGCAGCAGCGCTGGTACCCAAAAGGTTACCGGTGGCCACAGAATTCTGATAAACCTTGATAGAAGCTGTCGGACTCAAAGTAGTCCAAGTATTGCCAGTAATAACATTCATGGCCAAATCTATGACCTTAGCCTGTTGATTGGCAATGTTGGAGCTATTGGTGAATCTGAAGATAGCCACAGTCTGTTCAGTAGACTTGCCAGACACGCCAGACGGAGTGCCAGGAGCCGGAGCAATAGTAAGCTTGGTCTTAGCAAAAGTCATCTGGTTGGCAGTCGGAGCTGAGCTACCTGTGGAGATCGACAAAGTGGAACCGGCTGACAAAGCAGTACCGGAACCAGCGCCAATAGCAGTCACATCACTAGCTGCGTTAATCTTAATCGTCATGGTACCGTTGGAGGTAGCATTCGGATAAGCGCCAACATCAGCCTTAATGGTCAAAACCTTAGCAGTACCCTTCGGGATAACCCAATTGGTCGCCAAGTTTAAGGTAGCAGCACCGCTGCTGAAAGCGGCAACAGTACCCAATAAAGTTGAACCATCATAGAACTGGATATTGGAATAGCCAGCCTCATAAGTAGTGGCAGAATCCTTAATCGTAATCACTGAGACATTAATATCTTCAGGTGAAGTGGTAGCTTCAAGGCGGAAAGCGCCAATCGTGTTAGCGGTTGAACCCATGACCAAGTATTGACCAACTGGGTTGGTTGAATCCAAGGAAATGTTCAAGTTGCCGCTCGCAGCGATGTAGATCTTCTGCAAAGGCTTAGTACCAGCAGAGGCGGTAACAGTGGTAGCAGTTGAAGTGGTCGCACCAGTGCCAGTCACGCTGGCAACTTCCAAACCAACAAAATTATTGTCAGCAGGAGTAGTGAAACCGGTGCTGCCGCTCAAGCTGTCGGCATACACATCAACCACATACTGTTGGCCGGCGCCAATGGTAATGGCCGGACTGATGCTAAAAGTAAAGACATCAGCGCCCAAATGGGTCAAAGAGCCTTGAGTAACACCAACCTGG
>JAKAEX010000063.1 GCA_021819805.1 bacterium
TTAATCTTTGAAAAAGATAAAATCAAGGAAGGCGAAAAAGTTGGCGACTTCGGTTGCGGCAAAAATGGCTATTTCACTTTTTTATCAGCCAAGGCGGTTGGCAAAAAAGGCTTAGTCTACGCGGTTGATATCCTTAAAAACAATTTAGCGATTATAGAAAAAGAGGCCAAAGAACATAGCCTGCCGCAAATTAAAACGGTTTGGAGTGATCTGGAAACCTTCAAAGCCACAAAAATTGAAGAAAATAGCCTAAATTTAATCTTTTTGGTTAATATCCTGCATGAATCCAGCAAACCGGCCGACATGTTGATGGAGTCGGTTAGACTGCTGAAAAAGGGCGGCCGCTTGGTAATCGTTGAGTGGAAAAAAATTGCCTCGCCCATGGGCCCGGACGTAAACTCTCGCCTTGATAAAGACTTTATTATTAATCTTTCAAATAAAACAGGCTTGATTAAAGAGGAGGAATTTGAAGCCGGTAAGTACCATTTTGGTATAATATTTGTAAAAGCATAACTATGACTAACCTTTTTAACCCGTTTTTTTGGTTTAACTTTAGACCAGACACGCTAAGCAGCAACTCAAAAATCATCATGGGCGCCTTTATTATCTTAATGGTTGCCACTTTCACTTTTCTTAAAATAATGAAGGACAGGGGCTACAACAGTAAATTCTGGTCATCTGTGTCTGATTTTGCCTTTACCAATACTCTCTTGGCCTGCCTTTTGCTTTTTTTCACCACCGAGTTTGTGCCATTCTTTTCAGCCAGGTTCTGGTTCATTATCTGGCTGGCTGAAATTGTTTTATGGTTAACACTTATCTTTAAAAGAAAAAAGGTTCAAAAAATTTCCTTTGCCGAGATAGAAAGGCAAAAATTAGCAAAAAAATACTTACCTAAATAAGCTAAAAACCCCTTAACCGGGGTTTTTTGTTATGACGCAGACCATGGATTTAGGAGCGCTCGGCGAAAGACTGGCCGCCCGCTACTTAAAAGACAAGGGTTATAAAATATTGGCTGCAAATTACCGGCTTGGCCATAAAGAAATAGATATAATCGCTCAGTTGGGCGATTTAGTTGTTTTAGTTGAGGTTAAAACCGCCGCCAGCACCAGCCCTGTTAAGCCCGAAGAACAGCTTAATAGCCTTAAAATACGGCATTTAAAGCGCGCCGCTTGGCTTTACTGTCTTGAACAACATTTGAATCCCAATAAGCTTAGAACCGATTTATTAGCCATATCCCTAAATAGGGCAGAAAAATTGGCTAAGATTAAACATTTTGAAAACATTTTTTAGCTAACCTTAGCCAAAAATTAACAAATTTATGAGAAAAAACCATTGACATAATCCTCTATCTTTGCTACTATAGTCTATCCTAAAACCCCAATGCTTTAAGCTGGGGTTTTTGAATTTAAACCATATGACTGACGACTACAGTAGTAGAGTCTTCAATAAATACAACTTAAGACAAATTACCAGACTGCTTTTGATGGCCATGGTCTATCACCTGCTCTTATCCCCGTCTGCTGCTTTGGCTTTGGAGGAAATTAAAACCCCCAAAGACACTGCGCCGGCGATTCAATTGGATAAGGTGGTTGAAACCCCTGATGATGTCGTGCCCGAACCAGAGCCTGAAAAAGTTATCTTAACCCCTATTGGTGTTAAAGGTATTAGCGCCTATAACGTTGGCGATCCGTCTCAAACCGATGATTCACCGTGTATCTCGGCCAGTGGCGAAAACGTTTGTTTGGCTTTGGAATCCGGTCAAAAACGCTGCGCTGCCAACTTTGTGCCCTTTGGCACCGAGCTGGAAATTGAAGGCTTTGGCCGCTGTATTGTTACCGACAGAATGAACTCCCGCTACAAGAACCACGTTGATATTGCTATGAAAAAGACCGAAAAAAAGGAAGCTTTAAAATTCGGCCGCAAAAAGCTTAATGTTAGGTTGGTTAAAAAAGTCGCTAAGATCTAAATATACTCTTCTTTGAAAACACCCGACTCAACAAAAGCGGGTGTTTTCTTGTATAATAGCAACAACTTTGTTATATTGTTTATAGTTTGCGCGGTCACGTAGCCAAGTGGTAAGGCAACAGTTTGCAAAACTGTCATTCGTGGGTTCGACTCCCACCGTGACCTCAATAGTCCAAAGTCCACATTAATGTGGACTTTGGCGATTTATCCACAACTTATCCAGTGTCCAAAGTCCACATTCTTATGTACTTAGCGTTTTTAAAAATCAAAAAATGCCTCATTTTTTCCAAAGTCCACACTACTGTGGACTTTGGGAGTTAATAACCTGTGGATAACCTGTTATTTTTCAAAAATGAAAAAAGTAAAGTCCACATTAATGTGGACTTTACTTGTGGATAACTTTTTCTTAATTAATTTTTTTGTTTAATCTTAGACCACTTGACAATTAGTCTAAAACCCTTGCACTGATTTTCAAAATATGCTATAATATGATTATAGAATGTTCTTTGTTTTTAAACAAAATTTTTTTACTGTTTAATCAAAACAAAAACAAAAGAAATTTAGGGAGCTTCATTAAGCCCACCCATAAACGGTAGAAAAATTTGGCTCTAATAGCCTTAAATCTCCAAAAATCATTAAAAAAATAGTTTTTGGAGAAGGGCCCTCATCGTGCGTACTCATTTATTAATTACAAAATTAAAAGGAGTGGCCGTTGGGCCCTTTTTTAATACAAAAAACCGCCGGTAAATTATCGGCGGCCTTTATTTTGTGTCATCGCGAGGAGCGGGAGCGACGTGGCGATCTCTATACGTGGGAATAGGGCAGAGATTGCCACGCTCCACTTCGTTGCGCTCGCAATGACAGAGTATTTTTGCTATTTGTTGTTTGTTGCGTGCTTATTTTACTATTTCGCCTTCAACCACCTTGGTGCTTGAGTTTTGCTTCTTAAAGACCAACCATTGCTGTAAAATCGTTAAGAGGGTGGTAATAAACCAATAAAAGGCGAGGCCAGAGGGTAGGCTTAAACAGATAAAGACGGTTAACACCGGAAAAATATAAGTCATCTGCTTATTCATGATCACGGCCATGCTTTCATCTTTGGCGCCGTCGCCCTTAATCATTGGTTTCTGTTGTGGCAGCATCTTAGCTTGGGCAAACTGCGCCAAGCCGGCTAAAATCGCCAAAACTATATTTGGTTTGGAAAAATCAAGAAAACCAAAGGCGATAACATTAAGCGGGCCGGGATTAAAAATAAAGGGATAAATCAAACCCGAAGCCTTACCGGTAAATTCATCTCTGAACACCTTAAAAATTGCCCAGAAAAACGGCAGCTGGATCAGCAAGGGGAGACAGGAGGAAAAAGGATTAACTTTTTCTTCTTTATACAAAGCCATCATTTCCTTGGTCATGGTTTCGCGCTCTTCCGGTTTGGTATATTTGGCTTTTAAAGCCTCAATCTTCGGCTGGAGCTCCTGCATGGCTTTCTGCGACTTAATCGCTTTAGCCGATAATGGCCACAGCACGGCTTTAATGATAATAGTAAGGGCAATAATCGCCAAAGCTAAATCATGCCCAGGAATGACATTATAGAGCCAAATTAAAAGGTTTAAGACCGGTTGATAGAAAATAGTTGTAAACATAATTTCACATAACACATATCACATAACACGCAACAAGGTGGTTTAGAAACGTTGAGTGAGTATGGTGTGTTTTTTTGTATTTTTAGATTTAGATTAAAAAATTAATTTTAAATTTCACTATAGCTGATATGTGCTATGTGATACATGATATGTGTTAGGCTGGGTCCCAGCCGCCCTTATTAAAGGGATTACAGCGCAACAAGCGCCAAATGGTTTTTATTAAGCCCTTAATCGGGCCATATTTATTAATCGCTTGAATGGCGTATTCACTGCAGGTCGGCGTAAAGCGGCAATAGCCGAAAGGATTATGATGCTTAAACCAGCCATGGTCAGGGGAGAGGGTGGCT
>JAKAEX010000064.1 GCA_021819805.1 bacterium
GACCTGATTGTTAAGCTTTAAATAAACTAAACCCAAGGTAAAAAAAGTTTTGGCCATTTCAATGTCGCTAATTTCTTGACCGGTCTTTTTCAACTGTTCTTTTAATTTAATGGCATGCTCCAAAGTCTGTTCAGCTTCTTCATAGTTTTCCCGCTCCAAATAATTTTCCGCCAGAAGTTCAAAAGCTTTATAATTCTTGCTGTCCAGGCCGATAATTTCAATATACTTGCTTTCAGCTTTGGCAAACTCTTCTTTATGAACCAAATCTTGAGCTTCAGCAAACAGTACTTCAATTTTTTTGTCAGTATCTTCATTAATTGATTCTTGTTCCGAGCTATAATTCTCTTTCAAGTTTATCAGCTTGTTGTACAGCCATTTAAAAATTGAAGCTAAAAATTTACCGACCGGGGTGGCGAATTTTAAAAATTGTTTAAAACCGCGATTAAGCGAACGCTTAAATTTGTCACTTAAAATTTTCTTTTTCAACTCAGCCTGGCGCTCAGCTTCAATTTGGCTAACATCAATATTAGCCAAGATAGGAAACTTCTTGATAAAAATATAGACAATGACCGCTAAGCTGGCAAAAGCCAGAACCCAAGCCACGATAATCATAAAATTTAAAAACATTTAGAGCCTAATCAGTGTAAAACAAAAACCTGATAAAATCAAGTTTTTGTTAGTATTCTTATTTAATATTGGCTATTTTTTTGAATTCTTGAGCCTTTAAACTGGCTCCGCCGATGAGTAATCCGTCAATATTGTCTTGGCGCAGAAAATCAGCGGCGTTTTTGGCCTCCACACTGCCGCCATACAATACCAGCACTTCGGCTTTGGGCTGGCCCAAAACTTTCTTGGCTTCCGCCTTGATCAGGGCTTGCATTTGATTAGCTTCGCCGGCGCGCATGGCCTTACCCGAGCCAATCGCCCAAATCGGTTCATAGGCGATAACCAATTTTTTGCCGTTTAATTTAATGCCGGTCAAAGCGCGCTTAATTTGGCCTTGAACAAAAGCGCGGCTCTTGCCTGATTTGTATTTAGCCCAATCTTCGCCCACGCAAACCACCGGCGTCAGGCCGGCGGCTAAAACCGCTTTGGTTTTTAAATTAACTCGCTGGCAAGTTTCACCCAAAGCGCGCTGTTCACTGTGTCCCAGAATAACAAAAGCACAGCCGATTTCTTTTAAGCTCTTGGCGCTGATTTCACCGGTAAAAGCGCCGGCTATTTCCCAAAAACAATTCTGCGCGCCCAATTTAACTTGACTACCGCTTAAAATTTGTTTAACGCCGGCTAGCGCGAAGGCTGACGGACAAACACCGACTTCATTATTGGTCTTAATACCTTTGACGGCCTTGGCTAAAACCAAACTGGCCTTCAAGCCCAGATTCATTTTCCAATTGCCAATGATAAGTTTTTTCATATAATTAACTAATTGTTAGCCGTTGCTTTCGGCCATTCATAATTTTTAAAAATCCAATTTAAGAGGCGCTGAGTTTCAGCAAAACGCGCGTCTTGGTCGGCCGCCCCCAAAACCACAGTAATAATCTTCTGGTCATCTTTTTGAAAACTGCCGGCAAAGCAGTAGCCGGCTTTATTCAGATAACCGGTTTTGCCGCCGATAATTTTGACGCTTAAATCGTCGCTATGTAAAAGCTGGTCGGTATTTTTAATAACTCGGTGCTGAGCCTTGGCCTTAGCCGGCTTATTAATAATTTCCAGTTCATACTTGTCCGCCAAAACCGCGCGCCTGATGTCCATATCTTTCATGCTTTCCTGGATTAATTTGGCCACATCCCGCGCTGTGGAAGTGTTTAAATCGCTTAAGCCGGTCGGTTCAACAAAACGAGTTTTATCCATGCCCAAAGCTTTGGCTTTTTGATTCATGGCGTCAACAAATTCGCCTTCCGACAAGCCACTGGCATTAACCAAGCTAATAATGGCGGAATTATCCGAAGCCACCAAGGCGCTGTAAAAAATATCGCGGACATAAACTTTTTCACCCGGAAAAAAATTTAATTTATTGCCGTCGCGCTTATCGTTTTCGCCAATCGTATAAACCTGGTTCCAACCGGGATTATGATCAAGAAACACCAAGGCCGACATTAACTTGGAGATGCTGGCAATCGGCAATTCGCGGTCGGCATCTTTTTCATAAAGATAAAAGTCGCGCCGCCAATCAAGCGCCAAACCGCTGGAAGCTGATAAGCTGAAAGACTCACTGTCGGTTTTAAGTTTGGGTTGAAGCTTGGCCAGGGCATCACAAGTCGTCGCCTGCTCTTTGGCTTTGAGGGTTGATTCGGCCCTGCCCAGCGGATGCCAAAAATACTGCCCTAATTTGGTCGGCATCTGACCGCCGGCAAACAGCCAATTAAAAAAACTCAAAGCCACTGCCAAAACTGTCGTTAACAAAGCCATCATATTAAACTGGTTCCTCCTCCAAAACTTGATTAATGGTTTGCTCGGCGTGCAATTTTTCATAGTTGGGCAATTCGCCGACATTGCCCACGCCCAAAAAGCGCAAAAAATCCAAAGAGACATTATAATAAGTCTCGCCTCTTTCTTCTTTGGTTTCAATCAAACCCCGAATTAATAAATTTCTTAAAATCAAACCGCAATTAACACCGCGGATGCGATCCAATTCAAATTTGGCCACCGGACCGCGATAAGCAATAATCGTTAGGGCTTCCAAACTGGGACGCGATAATTCGCCGCCGGTTTCTTCTTGAATAAACTTTCTAACCGCCTCGGCATTGTCCGGCGAACTGACTAATTGATATTTATCCCCGGAATGAGTTAGTTGCATGCCTCGCTCTCGGCTCTTATAATCATCAGCTAATTCTTGGCAAGCAGTTTCAACCTGATCCGGTTTAACTTCCAGCCACTCAGCTAATTGTTTAACGGTTAATGGCTTGGCGGCGATAAACAACAATGACTCCAGTTGTGATTTTAATTTATCCATAATTTTATTTTAAAATCTGGCGACGGTAATTTCTCCAAACAATTCAGTTTGATCAATCACCACCTCGCGCTGTTTCATTAATTCCAAAATAGCCAAAAAACCGACAATAACCTCAGTTCTGTTTTGCGCTTTGGCAATAATTTGGCTAAAAACAAAGTTGACTTTTTTGCTTAAAAGCTCGCGAACATGGGAAATTTTTTCTTCAATGCTGATTGTATCTTCAATCTTGCCCTCGCCCAATTTTTCCGCCGGCTTCAAGCGCGCCACCACATCCTCAAAAATCATCATCAGAGTATTAGCTGTCACATTTTTTGGCGGCATAAAACCCTTTTGCTCGCCCAAGAGCGCCTTGCGATTGAATTCACGGGCAAACATAAATTTTTTACTGCCAATCATGGCGGTAATTTCTTTGGTGGCCAGCAAAAACTCCTGATACATTTTTATCTGCGCTTCAAAATCATCAATTTCTTCATCTTCGGCCGGATATAAATAAGGCAGCAAAGCGCGCGATTTTAATAATAATAATTTAGCCGCCACCACCAAAAAATCAGCGATTTGCTCAGGGTCAATATCGCGCGTTTTTTTGATATGTTCAATATATTGATCAGCCACTTTTACCAAGCTTACTTCGGTAATGGATAATTCTTCATTTTCAATCAGCGACAGCAACAAATAAAAGGGGCCTTCAAATTTGTCTAACTTTATTATCATATACAGTTTGAATTATAAGGCAAAAACATAAAAACTGAAAGGAATTAAGATTTACAAATCAAGAATATGTCATTCCCGCGCAGGCGGGAATCCAGACGGTTGCCAATATTATTACGGACTGGATACCCGCTTACGCGGGTATGACAGAGGGGTTGTTTTTACCTAATAGCCGGGGGAACTGATATCGGCTGGCCATCTTTATTTAAAGCATCA
>JAKAEX010000065.1 GCA_021819805.1 bacterium
AAGGCCACGTTAATGGAGATTTACATATTCATGATTTGGGCATGTTGGCGCCTTATTGCTGCGGCTGGGATTTGAAAGATTTGCTGACTCGCGGTTTTGGCGGCGTGGATGAAAAAGTTCAGTCCAAAGCCCCCAAGCATTTTAGAAGCGCCCTTGGCCAGATTGTTAATTTTCTTTATACCATGCAGGGCGAAGCGGCCGGCGCTCAGGCTTTGGCCAATTTTGATACCTATTTAGCGCCTTTTGTCCGCTATGATGATTTAAATTTTAGAGCGGTTAAACAGGCTATCCAGGAATTTGTTTTTAATCTTAATGTGCCGACTCGCGTTGGTTTCCAAACGCCTTTTACCAACATTACCATGGACGTTGAACCGTCGCCCATGATTGGCGAAGAACACGCCATGATTGGCGGCGAGTTATTGCCGGAAAGATACAAGGATTTTCAGCCGGAAATGGATATGATTAACCAGGCCTTTGCCGAAGTGATGGTGGAAGGCGACGCCAAGGGTCGGATGTTTGCTTACCCAATTCCGACTTATAACATTGACAAAGATTTTGATTGGAATCGCCCTTGTTTGAAGTTGGTTTGGGAAATGACCGCCAAATCGGGCGTGCCATATTTTTCCAACTTTGTTAATTCCGACATGAATCGCGATGATGCCCGCTCCATGTGTTGCCGTTTACGTTTGGATAATCGCGAATTGCGCAAACGCGGCGGCGGTTTATTCGGCGCTAATCCACTAACCGGTTCATTGGGCGTTGTTACCATTAATTTGTCGCGCATTGGTTATTTAGCGAAAACCAAAGAAGAGTTTTTTAAGCGCTTAGCCGATTTAATGGATTTAGCCAAAGATAGCTTGGAGATTAAGCGCAAAGTGATTGAAAAATTATCCGATGACCATCTTTTCCCATATTCCACTCACTATCTGGATCAAATTAAAGAACGTTTTGGCAGCTATTGGCAGAATCATTTTAACACCATCGGTATTATTGCCATGAACGAAGCTCTGCTTAACTTTATGAATAAAACCATTGCCACGCCGGAAGGCAGCCAATTTGCCCTGGAAGTGATGGATTTTATGCGTAATCGTTTAATGGACTATCAGAACGAAACCAACAATTTATATAATTTAGAAGCCAGTCCGGCCGAAGGCGCAACTTATCGCTTTGCCAAAAAAGACAAAGAATTATTCCCGGACATTATTGTCGGCAATGAGAAGGCCTATCGCGAAACTGGCGCCGATCCTTATTACACCAACTCCACCCATTTGCCGGTCGGCTATACTAAGGATATTTTTGAAGCCTTGAATTTGCAGGATTCTTTACAGACCAAATATACCGGTGGCACGGTTTTGCACGGCTTCCTGGGCGAACGTTTGGAAAATGGGGAAACTGCCAAAAAATTAGTTAAAAAAATTGTCCAGAATTATCATTTGCCGTACTTCACCTTAACGCCGACTTTTTCCATCTGTCCCAAGCACGGCTATCTGCCGGGTGAACACCATTATTGCCCCAAGTGCGACGAGGAAATCGGCTACACAGAAGAAGCCACCGCCGATATTGAAGCGGCTGGCGCGGCGGCCACTCTAAGCCCATCATTAGTTTAAATATTTAAAAATAATAAAAGTTAAAAATTATAAAATAAATTAAATTTTATGGTTTTTGACCAAAGGAGAGATATGAGTCCAATTCAACTTCAAAGACAAGAATGCATTGTTTATTCCCGCGTGGTCGGCTGGTATTCACCGGTGCAAAATTGGAATAAAGGCAAACGCAGCGAGTTTGGCGATCGTTTAACTTTTGAGCCTTGCGACTGCGAGGTTCAGGAATAAATAGATGTTGATTGGCGGTTTGGAAAAGCTGAGTTTGTTGGATTATCCCGGTCAGATTGCGGCGATTGTCTTTACTCAGGGTTGTAATTTCCGCTGCCACTTCTGCTATAACCCCATGCTTGTCCTGCCTACAGGCGGGACTAAAAATATAAAGAACTCGTCTTTGCTCAGCGAAGACGAGTTCTTTGCGTTTTTGAAAAATCGGCGCGGCAAGTTGGATGCCGTGGTTATTACCGGCGGCGAACCGACTATCCACCAAGACTTGCCGGAGTTTATCGCTAAAATTAAAGAGCTGGGCTATTTGGTTAAGCTGGATACCAATGGCACTAATCCGGCTATGCTCCAAACTTTGTTGGACAAACAATTGATCGATTATTTGGCCATGGATATTAAAGCGCCGCTGGCTAAGTATGAAACAGTTGTCGGCCTTAAGCCTGATTTAAATAAAATCAAGAAAAGTGTTAAGATAATAAGGGAGAGCGGCCTGCCATATGAGTTTCGAACAACGGTGGCGCCGGATCTGCTAACACCAGACGATGTGCTGGCCATGGCCGAAGAATTAAGAGGCTCGGCTTTATGGTATTTGCAAAAATTTGAGAGTAATAAAGACTTGGTTGACCAGAAGTTTCAAGGCGCTAAGAGCTATACCAACAAAGAAATGAAACAATTGGCTGAACAGGCAGCGATTATTGCCGGCTGTTGTCTTTATCGGGCTTACTAAGTATTCGTAATTAATTATATGCCCACAATTAAAAAAACCTCGTCCGTTGGCCCTTTAAGCCAAGACGATAAACTGCAAACCATTTTGGAGCAGAATTCTTTAATTCAAGAAGACTTGGCCAAGCTGACCAAAAAAGTAAGCCATTACATTTTAATGTCGCGTATCAGCACTATTATCTGGCTGATTTTAATTATTGGCCCGGTAATTGCCGGTATAATTTTTTTGCCGCCGCTATTGAAAAATTTAGTGGCGCCTTATCAAGAGTTGCTGCCGTCTAACCCAAGCACGATTAATGGTTTGCTTCGCGAGTTAAAAAAATGACCTCAGTTTTAAATTTTTACGAAAGAGTGTGGCGCTTAACGAGGCAAATTCCCCGGGGCCGCGTCAGCACTTATGGTCTTTTGGCCAAAGCCTTAGGCCAGCCCCGAGCGGCTCGAGCGGTTGGCAATGCCCTTAATCAGAGCCCTGGCATGCCACAAGTGCCTTGTCATCGCGTAGTTAGGGGTAATGGCCAAATAGGCGGTTATGCTTTAGGAACAGCCGCTAAGGCCAAAATCTTGCGCCAAGAAGGCCTTCAGATAGGCCCGAAAAATAAGGTTGTTAATTTTGACAAAGTGCTTTATACTGGATTTTTCAAGAAATAATTTAAAAATTTTAGCCTATCATGATCCCAGAATATATTAAAAAAATCATTACGCAGTTAAACACCGCCGGCTTTGAAGCTTGGGCGGTGGGTGGTTGCGTGCGCGATTTATTAATGAATAAAGAACCCAATGATTGGGATATCACAACTAATGCTCAGCCGGAAGCTATTTTAAAAGTTTTTCCTGAAGCGGTTTATGAAAATATTTTCGGCACGGTTTTAGTTAAAGTTAAAAACGAGGCGGGCGAAACCGAGCAGGTGGTGGAAGTAACGACTTATCGCAGTGAACAAGGCTATGCTGATAGGCGCCATCCGGATGAAGTTAAATTTGAAGACAAGCTGGAAAAAGATTTGGCGCGCCGCGATTTTACTATCAATGCCTTGGCTGTGGCGCCGATTGCCGGCCGCCAATTTAAACCCGATGGTTTTAATAAGCTGATTGAATTGGATAATGAGGCCTGGGAACTGGTGGATTATTACGGCGGTGAAAAAGATATTAAGCAAAGAGTTATCCGCGCGGTCGGCGAACCGAGCGAACGTTTTAAGGAAGATGCTTTGCGCTTAATGCGGGCGGTGCGTTTTGCTTCGCAATTG
>JAKAEX010000008.1 GCA_021819805.1 bacterium
TGGTTTTGGTAAGGACACTCAGGGTGATATTTTCGTCAGACACTATGACAGAAATTGGGTACTGTCTGAAAATTTAAACTCATTTCCGGATCGAGCCCATAATCTAATTTTGGATATTTGGTTAGAGTTTGGGTTGATTGGTTTGGCAGTTTTGGCGACGTTTAGTCTATATTTATTAATTAAAGCCTTTGCTTATTTATTGCGCCATCGTCAAAATAGGGATAATAAATTTTATTTACTGATTTGTTTAATGGCCAGTCTGTTTGCTTATTTTTTTACAGCCTTATTCGGTTTCCCGCTGACCACCCATTATTTATATTATTATTGGCTATTAGGCCTTTTGGCTTGGTTGCTGTTTAGTCAAGACGAATGGGAGCTTAATTTAAACAAATTGAGCCTAGCCTTTAAGTGGACGATAACTGTCATCGTTATCAGCTTTGTAGCCTTCTTCTATTATCTACTGACGATTAAGCCGTTTATTGCCGATTGTTTTTATATGTTGGCTAAGCGGTCAGAAGTTAAGGTGGAATGTGCTAAAACTTTATATTATGCCAATAGAATGTTAGATATTTGGCCAAGCTCTCTGAAACTTAAGGAACAGTATGTTTTTTTAAATATCAATTGCCTACCTTTTTTGGTTGACAAAAGCGATGTTATTGTTTTAATGAATAATGTTTTAAATGTAATAGACTCCTACCCTCCTCAGGAAGTTGGCTACCCGATTTTAATGGAACAGGCGCACGCTTATTCGGTTTTTGGCCACTATCTTGACGCCAAATATTATAAGCAGGCGGAAGATTTTTATTTGGCTATTATTAAATTAAGTCCGGATATTACAGTGACTTACCAAGATTATGCCAGAATGAAAATGTGGGCCGGTGATTACGATTCGGCTGTTAGGATTGTTAATCAAGGCTTGGCTGCTTTGCCTATCTCCATCAGCCTTTCTCATCAAATTGATGTTGATAAACAGAAATATACTTTCTATGATCTGTTGGGCAAAATTTATATTCAAAAAAATGATTTACCCGAAGCTCTTAAATATTTTAAATTAGCTCAAGCCGCTAATCCGCGTGAGGTTTTAATCTATCAAAAATTATCTGATTTATCATGGCGTCTCAAACAAACAAAAGAGGCCTTTGACTGGCTGGAAAAAGGCAAACAGATTAGTCCAGCGGAAAATGCTTGGGATTACAATGAGGCTCTTTATTACTTAGAGCAGAAAAAAATGGCTGAGGCTTTAACGGCGGCTAAAAGAGCCTTGGAACTTAAACCCGAGGACAAAATCGTAAAACAATTAGTAAACTCTCTTATTGCTTCCAATAAGGCTAAGCCTTGATTTTATTGGTGTTTGGTGCTATTTTTAAGTAAGTTTGCCAGATTTTTGGCTTATTTTTGCTATTTTTAAGAAAAAACAGCAAAAATTTAATTTTTATGGGTCAAACTATTGTCATAAAACCCCAAAATCGTTTTAATTTTTCTGATTTAGCCGACATTTGGCGCTATCGGGAACTTTTATATTTTTTAACTTGGAGAGATCTTAAGGTTCGTTATAAACAGACGGTAGTTGGCGTGGCCTGGGTATTGTTTCAGCCATTTATTTCCATGGTAATTTTTACAATTTTTTTTGGTAATTTTGCCAAAATGCCGACAGACGGCGCGCCTTATCCAATTTTCGTTTTTTTGGGATTGCTGTTTTGGCAATTTTTTTCAGCTAGTGTTGCAGATATTTCCAATTGTTTGATTAACAATCAGCACATTATTACTAAAGTTTATTTTCCCAGAATTTTACTGCCCATTTCTTTGGTTTTAACTAGGTTTGTCGATTTTTTGGTGTCCCTGGTTATTTTAATAGGTCTGATGATCTATTATGGCTTTTGGCCAAGTCTGATCGGGGTTTTGATTTTTCCGATTTTGTGTTTGGTGTCGGCCATGGCTGCTTTGGGCCTGGGTTTATTTTTTGCCTCACTCAACATTAAGTATCGCGACGTTCGTTATGTTTTGCCATTTTTTATCCAAATGTTAATGTTTGTTACGCCGGTAGTTTATTCTTCCAGTATCCTGGGTAAGTATAGCTGGCTTTTAGCTGTTAATCCCTTAGCTGGCGTAATAAAAACCGCCAGAAGCGAACTTTTGCAAAGCTATGATACAAATTGGCTGCAATTTGGCTTGTCAGCCGCGGCCTGTGTTGTTCTCTTGGTTATTGGTTGGTTGTATTTTAGAAAGGCCGAAAGATATAGCGTTGATACTATATAAAAACGTGTGAGTTTTTATCCCGAATAATTTATCAAAGATAAATTTGAGGGATCTCTTTTATGAAAGATTTTATTATTGAAGCTGAAAATTTATCAAAAAAATATAGAATCGTTCATTTGGAGGGCGGTTTTATAACCTTGCGTGATAAAATTGGCGGGGCTATTAGTCATCCTATAGCTTTGTTAAAAAGTTTAAAACACAACACTCGTGAAGATTTTTGGGCTTTAAGGGATATAAATTTTTCAATTGAGGCCGGGGAAATAGTCGGCATTATCGGCGGTAATGGCGCCGGCAAGTCAACTTTATTAAAATTATTGTCTCGCATTACGCCGCCCTCCAGCGGCCAAGTTAAAATTACCGGCCGAGTGGCCTCGCTCTTGGAAGTGGGCACCGGCTTTCATCCAGAGTTAACCGGCCGAGAAAATGTTTTTTTAAACGGCGCTATTTTGGGCATGCCTAAAGCAGAAATTGTTAAAAAATTTGATGCTATTGTAGAATTTGCTGGCGTGGCCAAATTTTTAGATACGCCGGTTAAGCGATATTCGTCGGGTATGTATGTCCGCTTGGCTTTTTCTGTGGCGGCTCACATGGATTCCGACATTTTATTTTTAGACGAAGTGTTGGCTGTTGGCGACGCTGAATTCCAGCAAAAATGTTTAGATAAGATGGAAGAAATGATTAAAAATAAAAATAAAACAATTTTATTTGTTAGTCATAATCTGCCAACAATCAAATCGCTGTGTCCAAGATCAATTTTAATGGAGGCTGGCAGAATTATTGCCGATGGTCAAACTGAAGAGGTTTTGGAAAAATATTTGGAAAGGGAAAAAATTAAAACGATTGAGGAGTTAGTTTGATTTAAAACTTTAAGTGGGTTAAATAAAAAGATAGTATGAAAATTGGTATCATTGGCGGTTCCGGCTTGGATGATCCGCAAATTTTGAAAGAAGCTAAAGTTAAAAAAGTTGATACTCCCTATGGTGAGCCATCGGCGCTTTTGCTTTGCGGCGTGATTGATGGCGTGGAAGTGGTTATTTTAGCGCGGCACGGCCTCAAGCATGAAATCCCGCCCAGCCAAGTTAATTATCGAGCCAATCTTTGGGCCTTAAAAAACGAAGGGTGCGATTGTGTTTTAGCTACAACCGCTGTCGGCTCTTTAAGGCAAGAAATAAAACCGGGTGATTTGGTTTTTCCCAGTCAGTTTATTGATTTTACTAAAAACAGAATTAGCACTTTTTTTACCGACCAAGTTGAGCACACGCCGATGGCCAAACCCTTTGCCGAAAACTTAAGAGTTGTTTTAGCACAAGTTAGTGAAAAATTGTCAATTGCTTATCATACTGATAAAACAGTTATTACGATTGAGGGGCCGCGTTTTTCCAGTCGGGCGGAAAGCTTAATGTTCCGGACTTGGGGCGCAGACATTATTAATATGTCAACTTGTCCCGAGGTGATTTTGGCCAATGAATTAAAATTGCCATATCAGGCCATTGCCATGAGTACCGATTATGATTGCTGGCTGGAAACAGAAGAGTCGGTTAATTTTGAAATTGTTTTACAGCGGATGGCGGCTAACGCCGACAAAGTTAAACAACTATTAATTGGGGTTATAACAATTTTAAATTTAACTGCTAAAAATAGCCAGATAAAAAAGTTAATCAGAACTATTCCTAATTGGCCCAAGCCGGGAGTGATGTTCCGCGATATTACAACGGTTTTAAAAGATCGGGCTGCCTTTAAACAATGTGTGGATGATTTAACAGAGCGCTACCAAAATCAAGAAATTGATATGGTGGTGGGCATTGAAGCTCGGGGTTTTATCTTGGGGTCAGCTTTAGCTTATGCTTTGGGCAAGGGTTTCGTACCCGCCAGAAAACGCGGTAAATTGCCAAGTCTTACCCAGGAGGCAGTTTACGAAAAAGAATATGGTCAGGATTCTATAGAAATTCATCAAGATGCGATTCTGCAGGGTCAAAAAATTTTGGTTGTTGATGACTTATTAGCTACTGGCGGCACAGCTTTGGCTACTGCCCAGCTGGTTCAAAGGCTTGGCGGTCAGATTGTGGAATTGGCTTTTATGGTTGATTTGCCTGATTTAGGCGGCAGTTTAAAATTACAACAAGCCGGTCTTAAAATTTATATTCAAACCAGCTTTGCTGGAAAGTAATTTTATAACAATATGTCAAAAAAGAATTTAGTTTTGATTGCGGCCATTATCGCCTTGGCGGCCGCTTCTCGATTAATGAAGCATCCGCCTAATTTTACCCCTATTGCCGCTATTTCCTTGTTCGGCGGCTGGTATTTTACAAAAAAATATTTTGTTGTTATTCCGTTAGCGGCCATGTTCTTAAGTGATATTTTTATCGGTTTTTATGACTGGCGCTTAACGGCTGTAGTTTATTTTGGAATTGCTTTAACTTTTGCTATCGGTTGGCTGTTAAAAAAGAATGCTAATTGGCGCAAAGTTATACTTGGTTCTTTGGCCGGCTCAATCATTTTTTTTATTATTACTAATTTTGCTGTTTGGGCTTTATATCAGTGGTATCCGCATACTTGGACAGGTTTGGTTAATTGTTTTGCTATGGCCATACCCTTCTTTAAGAATAGTCTGGCTGGTGATTTATTTTATAGCGTGGTGTTATTTGGTGTTTATGAATTGGTTTGGTTTTACGCGAGCGCTAAACAAACAAAATTAATGAAAATATAAATTATATGAAGACAGTAATTCTCTGTGGCGGGTTGGGGACTCGTCTTAAAGAAGAAACCGAATTTCGGCCAAAACCGATGGTGCCAATCGGCAACAAACCGATCTTGTGGCATATTATGAAAATTTACGCTCATTATGGCTTTAATGATTTTGTTTTGGCCTTAGGCTATAAAGGCGAGATAATAAAGGAATATTTTCAGCATTATGAACTGATGAATAATGATGTTACTTTAGAGCTAGGTAAGCCGGAAAATTGTCTAATTCACCAAAATCATGGAGAAGTTGGCTGGAAAGTTACTTTAGCTGATACTGGCCAGCAAGCGCTTAAGGGGGCGCGTTTAAAGAAAATAGAAAAGTATATTGATGGGGATATCTTTATGATGACCTATGGTGATGGCGTTAGCGATATTAATATCCCAGAGTTGTTAGAATTTCATCGTAGCCACGGCAAGATGGTAACGATAACCGGAGCTATCCCGGTTTCACAATTTGGAAAATTGGAAATACAAGAAGACAACACGGTAAGTTTTTTTGAGAAACCAAAATCCGATTCTTATATTAATGGCGGATTTTTTGTTTTTGATAAAACCATTTTTAATTATTTAAGCGAGAATGATGATTGTGATTTGGAATATGGAACGTTAGAGAAATTATCCAAAGAAGGACAAGTCAAGGTCTATAAACATAATAATTTTTGGGCTAATATGGATACTTTCCGGGATATGGAATATTTAAATAAATTATGGAACGAGGGTAAGGCGGGCTGGAAAATTTGGTAATTGATTTATGGAAAATTTTTATAAAGACAAAAGAGTTTTAATTACCGGCCACACCGGCTTTAAGGGAGCTTGGCTGGCCAAGATTTTGCTTAATTGGGGAGCCAATGTGGTTGGTGTGGCTTTGCCGCCTCACACCAGTCCCAACCTTTTTGAAAGTCTTAATTTAGACAAAGAAAATATTAAAAATTATTTTATTGATGTTCGCAGTCCAAGCCAGGTTAAGGAGGTTGTAGAAACGGAAAAGCCGGAAATAGTTTTTCACTTAGCAGCTCAGGCCATTGTTAGAGACAGCTATGATGATCCGTTTAACACTCATTCCACTAATATTTTAGGCACACTTAATGTTTTGCAGGCTATTAAAGATGTCGGCAGCGTTAAGGCGGTAGTGGTTATTACTACCGATAAAGTTTATGAAAACAAAGAATGGCTCTACCCTTATAGAGAGGTGGATGCTTTAGGTGGTCATGATCCTTACAGTGCCAGCAAAGCAGCCGCTGACATTGTGGCTAATTCATATATTCGTTCATTTTTCAGCGCAGATAATTTTGGTCAAAAACATAATACTTTAGTGGCCATTGCCCGCGCCGGTAATGTTATTGGCGGCGGCGATTGGGGAAATGATAGGTTGGTGCCTGATATGATAAGAGCTATTTTTGAGCGCCGTGAGACAGTTATTATTAGGAATCCTCAAGCCATCAGACCCTGGCAGCACGTGTTAGAGCCGTTGCGCGGCTATCTTATGCTTGGCCAAAAACTTTATAACGGCAATAAAGATTTATCGGGCGCCTGGAACTTTGGCCCCAATGAAGACAGTTTTGTTTGTGTTGAGACCCTGGTTAAGGCCGGTTTGTCAATCTTAAATAAAGGCAGTTATCAAGTTATTGAAGATATTTCTAATAAGCACGAAGCCAATTTATTGAAATTGGATATTAACAAAGCCGGTAATATTTTGCAGTGGCGGCCGCAATGGCAATTTGCGGACAGTCTGAAAGCCACCTTTGAGTGGTATGATCAGTTTTATGCTAATGATAATTTAATAAACAATTTTACCAATAAACAAATCAAGGAATATTTTAAGATTAATTAATAAGCTATGATGTGTAGAGCCTGCAATTCACCAATCACTGAGTTTTTTTCCTTGGGTCAGATGCCTTTGGTTAACTCCTTTTTGAAAAAGGAAGAAATATTGGGTGAAGAAAAATTTAACTTAAGCGTTGGCTTTTGCTCCAACTGTTGTCTGGTGCAACTAATGGAGACGGTGGCGCCGGAAAAATTATTCAGGGATTATATTTATTTTTCCTCTACTTCCAAGTTTTTTTTGGAGCATTGCCGAGCTATCGCCGATGAACTGGCCGCCAGACTAAAATTAAACTCTGACAGCTTAGTTGTGGAAATTGCCAGCAATGACGGCGCTCAACTCTCGGCCTTTAAAGATTTAAACATAAAAATTTTAGGCATTGATCCGGCCGCCAATATTGCCAAAGTGGCCAACAACAAAGGTATTCCGACTTTGCCGGAATTTTTTAATTACGAGTTGGCTCAAAAATTAAAGGCGGAGGGGACGCAAGCCGATTTGATTTTTGGCGCCAATGTTTTGGCTCATGTGCCCGGCATTACGGACTTTGCCCAGGGGGTTAAAACAATACTAAAGCCTGGCGGTACGGCAGTTTTTGAATTCCCTTATCTTTTGGGGCTTCTGGAAAAGAAATTTGATACTATTTATCATGAGCATGTTTTTTATTATTCGCTCTTAGCTTTGAGGAATTTGTGGCAGAGCGTCGGCTTAGAGGTTTATGATGTGGAGCAAACGCCCATGCAGGGCGGGTCCTTGAAGATTTTTGTCGCCTATCCGGACGCTTTTGCCGTCAGTGGTAATGTTGATAAACTAATAGACCAAGAGCTGCAAGCGGGTTTTGATAAATTAACTACTTATCAGGCCATGAGCGATAAGGTACAAAGTTTAAAAAACGAATTAATAGACCTGCTGGCTAAATTAAAAAGCGAGGGTCTATCCATCGCCGCTTACAGCGCCCCGGCCAAAGGCAATATTTTGTTGAATTTCTTTGGCATCAATAATAATTATCTTGATTTTATTGTAGACAAATCCGGGGCCAAACAGGGCTTATATACGCCCGGCACGCACTTGTTGGTTGAACCGATAAGCAAAATCGACGAGGCCAAACCGGATTATTTATTGATATTATGTTGGAATATTGCCGATGAAATAGTTAATATGCCTGAACTGGCAGAATATAAAAAACGCGGCGGCAAGTTTATTATCCCTGTTCCGGCGATAAAAATTATTTAAAAACACCAGCAATAAATTCGCTGGTGCTTAAGATAAATGAACTTTAAAAATTGGAAAGCTATTCCTTATCCCGGTTGTTGAGATAATCGAGTATTTGTCCGGCTGTTGCCAAATCGCCTTGTCGGTAATATTTATCCAGACGTTCCTTCTCCGACTTAATCAGGTTGCACCGCAGATCTATCAGGATATTTTGAGAATGGACGACTTGAGTTGTCCAAGGCAAAGCTTTGCCGGTCTTATTGAAAACTTTTAATTCCGGATAGAATTTGAGGATGGCCGTAACGGTTTCAGCGCAGGCTCTTAATTGGTGAAAGGGCGGGGAGGTAATATAAACCGTTTGCCAGTCCATTTTTTTCGCTAATTCCACGAAAGCAATCGCTTCGGTTTGGGTATGGGCTATGCCGGTCGGCAAGTTGGTGAAGATAATAGTTTCTTCTTTGACGCCCAGCTTGATAAGCTTGGCGTCCGTATTCGCTGAAAAAGTTTCTCCCGTGACCAGCGTGCCGGTTTTAAGAAAGACCAATCTTTTGGCCTTGCCCATGGTCATTAACTTAGCGCCCATTTCCAGCGATGATTTTTCATTATCCGGTGTTTGGCCGAAAATATAAACAGCATCAACCGTTTTAACTTTAGGCTCTGTGTCGCACAACGTTCTGGTTAGCAGTTCCAGCGCTTCAACCGTCGAGGCAAAAAAAGATTCCATGTCTGCTCCTAAGAATTTGATAAATTGAGTTAACTACAAATTTACTTAATTTAAATAAATTTGATAATTAACTCAATTAAAGATATTTCAAAGAACTGTGGTAATTGATTAATATGACATATTTAATAAAATATGTCAATGATTTTAAAACGCACCCTTCTAAACAGAGGGTGCGCAAGTTCACAACATTGGTTGCTTATTTGGCTATTTTAACTTTGTATTTAGAGAAATATTTTCCTCTAATCGGCAAGTTAAGCTGAATATGATTTTCTATTTCTTTGTAGAAAGACCATGGTGCTAAAGCCGCCTGACCGGAACAGATAACGCCCCGCTTAATATTTTCCTCAACTTCTTCATAAGATAGGGAAAAGACGATTAAGCCGCCGTCATTGTCAACCCGTTTTTGGTAGCGCAGTCCGGAAAGTTTGACCACCCCGACAAATAATTGGAGAGCCAAGTCGGAACCGAAACCGTAAATCGGATAATTGCGTTTGAAAAAGACCGCTGTTTGCTTTTTTACGCCGGTTTCTTCCGTCAGTTCGCGTAGAAAACCAGCTTTCAATTCTTCGCCTGCGTCAACGGCTCCGCCCGGAAATTCCAGAGAACTAAAAGGACCGAATTGTTCAAGATTGATTTCTTTGCCTCTAATTAGAGCGGTCATGGAGCGGTTAGCATAACGGCTTTGCGGCGGACGCTGTTCCACCACCATAATAAATCTGCCGTCCGGCAAAATCGGCACGACGTTAGCTCCTTGTTGAATCCAGTCGCCTTGGCCGTCCATTAGTTCTATGTAGCAAAAGTAGCGATGCTGTCCGTTGGCAAATTCAGCTTCCTGCCGGCCGGCAGATGAGCAATGAATCATTAGGCGATAACGATACGGCCCTTCCATGAGCGGAAAAATTTTTCCTTCCGACCACTTTGAGCTTTCCAATAATTTTTTAGCCGCTTCTTTCGGTAATAGCGATTTTTTCATTACAACCTCCTTGCGATAAAGTGAAATAAATTAGTAAAATGAGCAAATATTAATAAGCGTAAAATGTCATATTTTATTAAAATTGTCAAGAGTTAAAACTATGAAATTTACAGCCACCAAAATTCAAGGCCTTTATATTATTGAAGGAGAGCCCCGAGCAGACGAGCGGGGTTATTTGATGCGGACTTTTTGTCAAGATGAATTAGCTAAAAACGGCCTGGAATTTAACATTGTTCAAGCCAATCAGACCCTGACTAAGGCCAAAAACACGGTTAGGGGTATGCATTGGCAGCTGGCGCCCAAGACTGAAGACAAAATCGTCCAATGCTTGCGCGGGACGATTTACGATGTGGCTCTTGATGTGCGGCCGGATTCGCCAACTTACGGCCAATGGGTGGCTATAGAATTAAGCGGGGATAACAAAAAAATGTTTTTAATACCAAAAGGCTTGGCTCACGGTTTTCAAACCCTGACCGATAATTGCGAAGTTCAGTATTTTATGTCAGAATTTTACTCGCCGGAGCATGCTTCAGGCGTCCGCTGGGACGACCCATTTTTTAATATTAAATGGCCCTTGGCCAACCCCAGTTTGTCGGAGAAAGACAAGGTTTGGCCTTTAATTAAGCAGCCATGAAAAAAATTTTATTAATTGGTAAAACCGGGCAGTTGGGCGGTGAATTAATTAAAGACGCCTCGGCTTTTGATTTTGAACTTATCGGTCTCAACCGCTCCGACCTGGATATTACCAATGAAGCTCAAATGGCTGAAAAAATAACCGAAATAAAACCGGATATTTTAATCAACACCGCGGCTTTTCATGTGGTGCCAAAATGTGAAACCGAACCGGCTGCCGCTATGGCGGTTAATTTTGTGGCTGTGGATAAATTGGCTCGACTATGCCGACACCATAACATTAAATTTATTACTTACAGTACTGATTATGTGTTTGACGGAGAGAAAGGGTCGCCTTATGAAGAAACTGATAGCCCGAGACCTTTGCAGGTTTATGGCATTTCAAAATTGGCCGGCGAATATGCGGCTCTGAACATTTACCCCGAAGGTGTTTTCGTTATTAGGACTAATGGTCTTTACGGTGGCGCCACCGGCAGTCCGGATAAGGGAGGTAATTTTGTTTTGAATATTATAAAGGAAGCTAAGGGTAAAAATATAATAGAAGTTAGCTCTGAACAAATTATCAGTCCGACCTATGCCGGCGACTTAAGCCAAGCTACCTTGAAATTATTAAACAGCCAGGCCAAACCGGGCGTTTATCATTTGGTTAACGAGGGACAATGCAGTTGGGCCGAATTCACGCAAGCCATTTTTAAATTAGCCAAAGTTAAGACAGAAGTTAAACCGGTGGATAGAGGCGGCGCCAGCGGTTCCATGAAGCGCCCGAAATTTTCCGTTTTGAAAAATACTAAAGCCAAAGCCTTGGGCATAGAGTTGTCTTCTTGGCAGGCTGGATTAAAAACTTATTTTAATTTTTTAAATAATTACCAAGATGAAAGCAAAAATTAAGCCAAGAATTGATTTGGAAAATAGAACTAAGCTGGAAACAGTAATTCCACTAAGTGTGCCTTTTATTATTTTTATTGATCCAAGCGATGTTTGTAATTTTAGATGTAAATTTTGTCCTACCGGCGACATTCCATTAATGAAGCAGGTTGGCCGCAGTCTGAAAGTAATGGATTTAGACTTGTTCAAAAAAATCGTTGACGGTATTTGCCAATTTGAGCGACCAATCAAGGTGCTGCGGCTGTATAAAGACGGTGAGCCGCTACTTAACCCGCGGTTAGTTGAAATGATTAAATATGCCAAAGAAAAAAAGTGCGCCGAAAGAATTGATACCACTACCAATGCTTCGCTCTTGACGCCTGGATTGGCGCTGGCCTTGATTGACGCCGGTTTAGACCGAATTAACATTTCCATAGAAGGCGTTACCGCCGAGCAATACCTGAATTTTTCCAACTATAAAATTGACTTTGCTAAATTCGTGGATAACATCCGCTATCTTTACGAACACCGGCAGCGTTGTGAAATCATCATTAAAATACCAGGCGACGGTTTATCGGCGGAAGATAAGCAAAAGTTTTACGATATTTTTGGCGAAATTGCCGACGGCGTTTATATTGAACACGTTATGTCCTGTTGGCCGGAATTTGATTTAAAGGGAGTGGAGGTTAATCAAGAAGTCGGCATTTACGGCCAAGCCATCAAAGAGGTTCAGGTGTGTCCTTATGTTTTTTATTCTTTTTCCATCAATTCCGACGGTTCGGCCAGCTTATGTTTTTTGGATTGGTCCAGGAAACTTATTATCGGCGACGCCAAGATTGAAAGCGTCAAAGATATCTGGAACGGCGACAAATTACTAAATTACCAAAAAATGTTTTTGAGCAAGCAAAGAAAAGGCCATCCCATTTGCGGCAATTGCGGCCAGCTGACACATGGCTTGCCTGACGACATAGACAGCTACGCTGAAGATTTATTAAAGAAAGTAAAAGAAAAGTATGACAATCGATAAGTTAAACCGGTGCCCGATTTGTCAGGTTGACCAAGTGGAGGTTCTGTTGTCGCTGGATTGCGGCAATTTGGATAATTCCACTCTCTATCCGACTATCAAAATCAGTGCCTGCGCCAACTGCGGGCATATCTATAATCAATTATCCGCAACCGAAATTGCCGGATTGGAAAAATATTATAGTGAAGAATACGCGCCTACCAACATCGGAGCGACGGATAAAACCGGCGACCGTCCGGGCAGCGACAATAAAAATACCTCCGGACGCTATAGCCAGCTTTATAATTTGGTTGCCCAGTACATTAATAATGATTATCGGGTTTTGGACGTAGGTTGCGCTATGGGCGGTTTTTTAGATTTTTTGCAGTTGAGGGGATTAAAAAATTTGTCAGGCGTTGACCCGATTGCGGCTTATGCAGAGAAGGCTAAGGCCAGAGGTTCTTATGACATTAAAGTGGGCGTCGCGGAAGCAATTCCTTTTGGCGATAAAATTTTTGATTTGGTAGTTATGGACCAAGTTGTGGAACATTTATTGTCGCCGACTCAAGCTTTTAAAGAGGCCAAAAGGGTTTTGGCTGACGGCGGCTTACTTTGTCTCGGCGTGCCCGATGCCTCCAGATACGACCAAAATTATTTCTTTGATTTTTTTTGGTTTTTAATGAGGGAGCATATCCAGCATTTTGATTTGGAACACTTAAAATTATTGGCCGGCCAAGAAGGATTTACCTTGGTTGGTTTCAGTCGAAGCGACACGCCAATGATGAGCGACAAGATGATACTGCCCAACTTAAATGTGGTTTTCCGCTCAACTAATGCCAAAGTTCCTGCCGATGCCGCCGACGATTGTTTCAAATTGAAGGAACTAATGGTTCATTATATAGCCAATGATTCGGCCAGACTTAATCATAAAAGAAAAATCATCGGCGACTTAATCGCTTCGCAGCAGCCTGTATATGTTTGGGGTATCGGCAGAGAATTTCTTTATCTTTATGAATCAGCCGGCTTGAAAGCCTGCAATATAGCGGGCTTAATTGATGCCAATCCTTATAAACAGCAAACTTATTCGGTCGGCGGTCGGAAAATTGTTGCGGCCGGCGTTTTAGGCCAAGCCGAGGTCGGTTCAGCCCTGGTTATAGGCGCCGTGGCTCATTCCGAGGCGGTTAAACGGCAGCTGTCGGAAATTGGTTATAGCGGCCAAATTATAGAATTTTAAATAGAATAGAGAGCTCTAATCTATGGATATAATAATATATAATTCCAATGTCTTAAATTATCAGTTTTGCGAGCGAGTTTTTTATACCGCCTTGGTAAGGTTTAACGGGCATATCAGTGATTGTTGTGTGGATATTCTTGGCCAGCTCAATATAGGCGATGTCAGTAAGGAATCATCGCAACAAATATTGAACGGCGAACAATTGTGTAAAATTAGAAAAACACACAATAGTGGCAATTTGAGTACTCTGCTGCAATGTTTGTATTGTGATTTTCGCAACCCCCTTGGTTTGGATTCTTATCGGAAGGAGATAGTCGGATTGTTTTAAAATTTTATTTGACAGTTATGATTAAAATAAAAATTCTACACATCACTCCGCATCTGGGCGGCGGCGTTGGGCGAGTGGTTTTAAATTATTTGGCAACGGCTAAAACCAAATCCGCTTTTGACCATCAAGTGGCTTGTCTGGATTATGCCAACGACCAGGCCTTAGCCGCGGCTGGAAGTATTGGCTTTAAATTAACCGATAAATTGTCCGACAAGCCTGAACAGCTTACTAATATGATAGCGGCGGCCGATGTGGTACTAGTTCATTGGTGGAATCATCCACTACTTTATGATTTTTTGGTGCGCGTCGTTTTGCCGCCTTGTCGCTTAGTGCTGTGGAGCCATACTTCGGGCTTTAACGCGCCTTATGTTTTTACAGAAAAAATTCTTAATTATCCGGATTTATTCGTGTTGACTACGCCCGTTAGTTTGGCCACCAAGGAAATTAAGAATTTAAGTGATGACAGGAGACGGACTTTGCGGGTTATCTGGTCAACGGGCGGAGTGGAACATGTTAAAGCGGTTCAGTCTCAAAAACACGACGGATTTAATATTGGTTATATCGGCACGGTTGATTATGCTAAACTGCATCCCAATTTTTTGAAAATTTGCGATAAAATCAATATTCCTGATGTTAAATTTATTGTCTGCGGCGGAGCCAATGAATTAGAAATTAAAAAGGAAGCTGAAGCGTTGGGTATCGCGGGAAAATTTATTTTTACCGGTTTAATTTCAGACATAAAGGAATATTTACCGATATTTGATGTTTTTGGCTATCCCTTGGCGCCATATCATTATGGTACTTGCGACCAAGCCTTGGCCGAGAGTATGGCCGCCGGCGTGGTGCCGGTAGTGTTGCCAAATAGCATGGAAAAATATATGGTAAAAGATAGCCTGACCGGTTTGGTGGCCGCCAATGAAGATGATTATGTTAGAGCCGTGGAAGAACTTTATAAAAATAAGGTTTTAAGGGAAGTTTTATCGAACAACGCCAAACAGTATGCTGCTGACACTTTTTCACTAGATAAGCTGGTTGAGGATTGGGAAGCGGTTTTTCAGGAGCTTATGAAAATGTCTCAGACCGAGAAGCGATGGAAAATTTTTAAAAATAGCCATGATCTAACAGCTAAAGATGTTTTTTTGGAAGCGCTCGGCGACTACGGACAGGTCTTTGTTGATTTTTGCGAAGCTAAATCTGCTGAAGCCAAAAGTCTGGCTGCTGCCAAGATAGCTAAGCTGGGCGAGTCGCCTGTGTGGCAATCAAGTACCAAGGGTACAGTTAACCAGTATTGTTTATTTTTTTCTGATGATGAACATTTGAATTTTTGGAGCAAACTAATAAAGAACGATAACTAATTTAAAAATTATGTCGAACAGCCCCTTAGAGCAATTCAAAGATGAGGCGATTGAAAGAGCCAAATCATATCAAGATAATAAGGATCTGCAACAAGCCTACCAAACTTTTTTAGCGCAGGTTGTTAAGGCTAAGTATGCCTATAACTTTTTTTGGTTGGGTGTGCCGGTTATCCAAGCGCCACAGGATTTACAAGCTTTGCAAGAAATTATTTGGGAAATTAAACCGGACTTAATAATTGAAACCGGCATAGCTTGGGGCGGCTCAATTATTTTTAACGCTTCAATGCTTACATTGTTGGAGGCTTGCGGCGCCATTGAACACGGAGAAGTATTAGGCATTGACATCGATATTCGCGAACATAATAAAAAAAATATTTTAGCTCATCCCATGAGCAAGAAAATAACCATGTTTGAAGGTTCAAGCATAGATGAGACTATAGTTAAGCAGGTTGTTGATTTTGCTAAAAATAAAAAAAGAATATTGATTATGCTGGATAGCAATCACACCCATGACCATGTTTTAGCTGAACTTAGGGCTTATGCGCCCCTGGTTAGTGTGGGGAGTTATATTATTGTTCAGGATACCGGCGTAGAAGATTTGCCGGCCGGTTCAACGGCCGATCGTCCTTGGACTAAAGGTTCCAATCCTAAAACAGCTGTTTGGGAATATCTAAAAGAAAACGACAACTTTGTTATAGATAAAATCATTGAGTCAAAACTTGTCTTTACCGCCTCGCCCGATGGCTTTTTAAAGAGACTAAAATAATATGAATAAGCAAGATAAATTAGTTAATATAGGTTTGCCAGTTTTTAATGGTGAAAAATTTATTCGCCAAGCCTTAGATTCTCTGCTGGTGCAAACTTATAAAAATTTTGAACTAAACATTTCTGACAATGCCTCGACCGACAAGACAGAAGCTATTTGCAGAGAATATGTGGCTAAAGATAGGCGAATCCGATATTCTCGAAATGATCAGAATCAAGGGGCCTGGAATTTTAAGCACGTGCTTGATTTGGCGACCGGTGACTATTTTATGTGGGCAGCGCATGATGATGTTTGGCATGAAGACTTTATTAAAAAATTAGTTGAGGGATTGGAGGAAAATAAAGATTGTGATATGGCGGCTGTTAATGTCATAAATATTGATATCGCCGGCAAAGCTATTAGCCAAAATCCTTCTATTGCAAAATTTGCCGATAAAAATCACTTAAGCGCAGTAGTTAATTTTTTAAGAGAGCCGGAAATCTATGGCAAAGCCAACTTGGTTTACGGCCTTTATCGAACAACTTTTATTAAGAGAATGTATGATAGATATGAAATGAATAATAAGTATTGGGGGACGGATTGTATCTTTTTGTTTGCTTGTTTGTGCCGGACAAACTTATTTGTGTGTGAAGAAGCATTGTTTTATAAAAGAGACACTAAGACTGTGGTTAATTTTTCCAGACCGGCCAATGCTAATCCGGATGACTATACTTTCCCGCCCCTAAAATATATTGAAGATTATGTTAATGGTTTTGTCTTGGCGGCCAAGGGTACGATTTATGAAGAGCTGGCCAGAGTTATAATGAATCTCAGAAAGGATTTATATCTAAAAAGCCGACCAGGCAAATTGGGTAGACTGGGTGAAACGATTTCCCATCTATTTAGCCCTAATGGTTTGCAAAATTTTTTTTATAAAGCAAAACTAATTTTATCAGAACCGGGTTTTAAAAAAAAGGTAAAAAAAACCAAGGATCTGTTTAATAATTATTAGTATGTGGAAAAGATTGATTCAAAAATTTAAAAACATTCCGGTTTTGTGCCGCTGGTTTTTGGGTTATAAAAACGAGCTTACGCCCCCTTTCGTTAAGGCCTTTGTGGTTAAAAGGCTGGCCAGAAAATATAAACTAAAAGTTTTAGTGGAAACCGGCACTTATCATGGGTATATGGTTAACAAGCGCCAGGCCGATTTTAAGCGTATTTATTCCATAGAACTTGATGATGTTTTATACCAAGCGGCGACAGCCAAATTTAAGCCATTTAATCATATAAAGATTATTAATGGCGACAGCGCTATTGTTTTGCCGAATATTTTAGCCGAGTTGACTGAGCCGGCCTTATTTTGGCTGGATGCTCATTATTCGGGAACGGGCACAGCTAAAGGTGATTTGGATACGCCCATTTTAAAAGAATTGGCGGTATTGGCCAAAAGCGAATTTAGACACGTTATTTTAATAGACGACGCTCGACTGTTTAATGGTTCAAATGATTATCCGGTTTTAAAAAATTTGATTGATTTTGTGCTTAGCTCATTTTCTGATTATAGAGTGCAAGTTAATAGTGATATAATCCGCTTATTGCCAAACTAAGCTTTATGCTTAAAAGAATTTTTTATAAAATGCCAGTTTTTATTAATTTATTAAAACACCCGGTGCTGGCGTTTACTTTTTGGGCGGAGTTTAAAAAATTCTCAGAGCTTAATGATGGTCGCTTTGCTTTGAGGGCTTGGCAACTTTACCCTTGTTTAAATGACAAAACCGTTGGCACGGTTTTTGACGCTCATTATCTTTATCATCCGGCTTGGGCAGCTCGTATTTTGGCCCAGACTAAGCCGGATAAACACGTTGATATCTCTTCGACTTTGAATTTTTGCACCATGCTGTCAGCTTTTGTGCCAACGGAATTTTATGATTATCGGCCAGCCGGAATTAGCTTGTCAAATTTAAAATCAGACCAAGCCGATTTGACTGATTTACCTTTCGCGGATAATAGCCTTAAATCTCTTTCTTGTATGCATACAATCGAGCATGTGGGCCTAGGAAGATATGGAGACCCTCTGGATCCCGATGGCGATATTAAAGCAATAAAAGAACTGAAGAGAGTACTGGCGCCTGGTGGTTCATTATTGTTCGTGGTGCCAGTTGGTCGTCCTCGCATTGAATATAATGCGCATAGAGTATATT
>JAKAEX010000066.1 GCA_021819805.1 bacterium
GACTATCGGGACCACAACCCGACGTTCTACCGCTAAACTATAGGCACCATGATAGATTAATTTTTAATTTTTAACTCTTTATTTATAAATGATTTAATTGCTTTTGTCAAGGCGGTTTACTTCGTAAAAATAGATTTTTTCCTGTCCTATTTCTAAAATTTTGGCCGGTTCGGTGTTGGGCAGTCTGAAAATATAACTGATGATGGTGGCTTTGTTTTTCGTTTCGGTGGTTAATTTGTTTTCCAGCTCGGCCATCACGCGAACATTAAGAAAACAATAAATAAAATCGGCTTGGCTTAAATCGGCTCGCCAGAAATTTTGTTTGTTGATTTTAATATTGCGATAAGGCAAACAGAGAATCGTGCCCAAGAGCCAGGGGATAAAAGCGTATTCCAGACCGACAAACTTAACCTGAGGATAGCGGCCAGCCAAACGTCGCAGTAAGGGCGCGCCACCGGCTCCCAGTTCATAAAATATTTGTCCGTCTGCCAAGTTTAAGTCGGCGATAATTTTTTTAATGGCGCGCCGCCGGCTAAAAACAAAAGGGGCATGGCCCCTGATTAAAATATTATAGATTTGTCGGCTGCCGCTGATAATAATGGTCAGCGCCAGCGCCAGGAAAATTAGGCCAGCTATAGTCGGCATATTAGATGGCTTTTAAACCTTGGTTGATAGCTGATTCAAGCAATGATTTTTCTTCGGCTGGAAATTTTTTCAAAACAAAGCGGGCAACGGCGTTGGGAAAAATACTGCGGCGCGCTTTATCCAAATTCGGCGTAGCCACACCCAAGCGCAAGCGGGTAAAATTGGGCGTACCTAAAGATTCAATAATTGATTTGATGCCGTTGTGGCCGGCAGCTGAACCGCCGGTGCTTAATTTGTATGAACCTAAAGCAATGTCCAGGTCATCATGGATAACCACCAGGCTGTCGGCCAAATTAGCATTGCCGGCGACTTTGCCTTTATGATCTTGGGGTAAGAGATGATAATAGGCCATGATTTTTTGTACGACTTCACCGGAAGCATTCATATAAGACAGAGGTTTAACTAAGTAAGCATCAAAACCTTTGGCGATTTGGGCATTAAAATTTTTATCAAAATGCCAGGCCAAATTTTGCTCTTGCGCCAACCGGTCAATTGCCATAAAACCGGCATTATGACGAGTGCCTTCGTATTTTTTATCGGGATTGCCTAAACCGACAATGATTTTCATATATTTTTAGGGTTTGTCATTTCGAACGCAGTGAGAAATCGCTTCGAGTTTAATCTAACTAATAACCTTGAAGGGATCCCTCGCCCCGCCAGCGGGACTCGGGATGACAATGCTTGTCATTTTTTAATCCAAATTTTAATCGGGGTGCCAACTAAATTATATGTCTCGCGCAGACGGTTGGCAAGAAAGCCTAAATAAGATTCGGCCAAGTTTTCAGCGGCGCCGATGCGCGCCATAAATTCCGGCGGATTGGTGCCTGTCTGGCTGAAATAGTAAAGCCGCGGATAGCGAGTACCCTTGCCTTTAGTCGGCTTATGCTTGGCAATACAAGTTTTAATAAAGCGATCCAGTTCTTTTTGGCCGATTTCCAGACGGCGATTGGCGGCAATGGTTAAAATCAGATCCATTAAGTGATCAAGCTTGGTGCGGTTTTTGGCGCTTAAGAAAATAATCGGCGCAAATTGGGCAAAGGGCAGGCGGCGATAAATATCTTGGGTATATTCTTTGGTATCGCGCTTATCAATTAAGTCCCATTTGTTGGCCAGAATAATCAAGCTCTTGCGGCGGTCAAAAATTTCTTCCACCAGCTTGGTTTCTTGTTTCGTCAGAGGTTCATTAATATCCAAAACCAAGAGCGCGATTTCAGCTTTGTCCAAAACTTCCAAACTTTTGGCGATCCCCATCTTTTCTATACCGCGCGCATCTTTCCATTTGCGGTTGATGCCGGCCGTATCCACTAATTTTATTTTATGCTCTTTGTAATCAATAATTGTGTCTTGCGGTTCGCGGGTGGTGTGGGGAATGGGCGAAACAATCACTCGCTCATAGCCTAAGATGCCGTTTAGCAGACTTGATTTGCCGACATTGGGCTTGCCCAAAATGCAAACCTTGATTAAATCAGCCGGCTCTTCGTCTTCAACCGCTTCTTTTTGCTTGAAAGCTTTTTGTTTGATTAATTGTTTAACCACCACATCCAGCAAGTCGCCGGTGTTGGCGCCAGTTGTGGCTGAGATCGCCTGTGGTTCGCCCCAGCCCAGTTGATAGAATTGGCTGGCATCATTGGCTTCGCGATTGGTGTCAACTTTGTTGGCCACCAAAATAACTTTATCGCGAGTCGGCAGAATCTTTTTTAAAATGCTGGACATCTGTTTGTCCTGCGCCAATAAGCCGTCTTTATTATCAACCACGAAAAAAATTAAATCAGCTCGCGTTAAAAAATCGCGAGCTTGTTTTTGCACTTTTTCATCAATGGTGGCGGCCGCTTGTTTTTTGTTGGCCAGAAAAGCCAAATCCAAAAAACCGCCGGTATCAATCAGCTGAAAACTTTTGCGTTGCCAATCAACTTGGCCGATGTTAGCATCGCGAGTTGTGCCGGGGATAGCCGAAACAATGGCATGCTTTTTTTCTGTTAGAGTATTAAACAGAGTTGACTTGCCAACGTTGGCGCGACCGAAAATAACGACGGTCGGCAATTTAGATTTTAATTTTTTAGCTAACACAGAATTAATGTAAAAAGTAAAAGCAAAAAAGTAAAAGGATTAGGTATCCGCCAGCGGGCGGATGATTTTATTGATGTCATGAAATAACACCTTAGCTTTTACATTTTACCTTTTAGCTCTTAGCTTTATTCTAAAGAATTATAGGTGGCGTCCATATCTTGCCCCAGAATCAAGACTAAGTCAGGCTGGGCGGCTGTGCCTGAAGCCGCTTCGGCTTTCAAATCGGCTTTCAGCCAATCCGGCAGATTAAAGGAGACATTGGCATTGGTTTTTTGTTTGAGTGTCTCCAGTGAATCCTTTTTAGCGCCGAAAGTCAAATCGTAGATAACCGATTTTTCAAAGTTTTGTCGGCTGCAATTGCTGATACCGACAATTTTAAAATCATATTTTTCCAAATCGGTCGCCATTTTGCCGGCCAAGCCATTAATCCAGGTGCCGTTTAAGATTTTAACTTTAGCTGATTCACTTTGGATTTTGACTTTAACGTTTTCCGGCGCGCTGTCAAAAATGTGAGCGAAGAGATATTGGATTTCCGAAAAGTTGCCGGTGCGCGGCATCAAGAGATAAGCGCCGTCATAGCCGGTGGTATCAACCAACAGGCCATCGGGCGAGTTGCTTAAGACTTTGGTAATAATGTTATTTTGATCAACATTTTTAACTAAGTGCCAAGCTTTGACCATTTCCCAAATTTTAAGATTGGTATCAATATTTTTGCCCAGTTCGCCCAAAACATTGGCAATCAATTTCGGATTGGTTAAGGTTTCAGCTGACAGCGCTTTGGCTTTTAAAGCTTCAATCACTTTTTGCTGGCGGCGGGCGCGAGCAAAATCTGTGCCTTCAACGCCCAGCGAGTGGCGGGAGCGGGCATACTTCAAAGCGGTTTCGCCGTTCATAACTTGGACGCCTTTATCAAAGTGCAAGTGTTCAAAGCGGGCGACATAATTCGGATTATCTTCCTGGCCGGTGGCCGGATAAGTATAGTCG
>JAKAEX010000067.1 GCA_021819805.1 bacterium
GCAAATCAGGCCGGAAATCGGCTTTACCTTCGCGTCCGGCTTGCGTTCGCTCTTGCGCCAAGATCCTGATATTATGATGGTCGGCGAAATCCGCGACAATGAAACCGCCGAGCTGGCGATTCACTCCGCCTTAACTGGCCATTTGGTTTTGTCAACCCTGCACACCAATGACGCTATTGGCGCTATTCCTCGTTTATTGGATATGAAAATTGAGCCGTTTCTTTTGGGCTCTGTTTTGAATATGGTTATCGCCCAGCGCTTGGCGCGCCGCTTGTGCAACAACTGCAAACGAGAAAAGAAAATGCCGGCCAAGCTGATGGAAGAGATTAAAGCGAAAATTAAAGCCATTCCGGAAGACATTTTAATAAAAAATATTCCTGATTATGATGCCAACAATATTAAAATTTTTGAACCGGTTGGCTGCGTCCGTTGCAACAAAACCGGCTATCGTTCGCGCGTAGCCGTGGCTGAAGTTTTGGATGTTGATGATTATATTAAAGAAACTATTCTTAATAAAAACGGAAATATAACCGAAGAAGAGGTGAGAAAAGACCAGCCGTTTGTGACCATCAATCAAGACGGCATTATCAAGGTTATTCAGGGTATTACCAGCCTGGAGGAAGTAACCAGGGTTATGAACGCGTAAATTTATGCCTTTTTTTAAATATCAAATTGTTAATAAGGACTACGAAAAAGAGATCGGCACGATTGAGGCTGACGATGCCAAACAGGTGGAAACGATTTTGGCCGGGCGGGGAGTGCAGATTATTTCCATTACCAAAGCCTTGTCTTTTGGCCAGTTGAAATATCTTTTCTTTTCAACTTTTGTCCGAGTAAACACCAGAGACATGGTCTTGTTTTTCAGACAATTCGCGGTCTTGGTTTCGGCCAACATTAATTTAAGCGAATCAATGAAGATTTTAGCTGACCAGACCGAGAATTATGTTTTTAAAAAAGTGGTGGCCGATGTTTCCAAGGAAGTTGACTCGGGCGACCGGCTGTCGGATGCCATGGCCAAGCACAAAGAAATTTTCAGTGAATTTCACATCAGTGTTATTCGTTCCGGCGAAAGTTCCGGCAAATTAGACGAGTCCTTGGGTTATTTGGCTGATGAAGAAGAAAGAAATTATGCCATCATTAAAAAGGTTCGCGGCGCCATGACTTACCCGATTATCGTTATTTCCGCCCTGTTGATTGTCGGCGTGTTGATGATGCTATTCGTAATCCCTAAGTTAATCAGTATTTTTAATGAAGTTGGCGGAGAGTTGCCGCTCATGACCAGGATCTTAATTGCCACTTCCAACTTTTTTGTCGGCTATTGGTGGTTAGCTTTGATTTTATTGGTTGGTCTGGCTGTCGCTTTGCGTATTTATTTAAAAATGCCTTTTGGTAAACGGCAGTTTGATTATATTGTCTTAAGATTACCGGTGGCCGGCGACTTGATTAAAAAATTGTCTATCGTTCGTTTCACTCGCTCGCTCAGCACCCTGCTGATGGGCGGTGTAACTATTTCCAACAGTTTAAAAATTGCTAAAGGCATTGTTGGCAATACTTTGTATAAAGATTTGATTAATGATACAATTATTGAAGTGGAAAAAGGCAATTCTATCTCCAGCGTTTTTATGAATAACAAGGCGGTACCGGTAATGGTGCCGAGAATGATGGTCGTTGGTGAAAAGACTGGTAAACTGGATTTTGTCTTGCAAAAAATTGCTGAATTTTATTCTAAGGAAGTGGAAAGTAAATTGGATAACTTAATGATTCTCTTGGAGCCCTTGATTATGATTTTTATGGGCGTAGCGGTTGGTGTTATGGCGGCGGCCATTATTTTGCCAATGTATAATTTAACCAGTCAGTTTTAAACTCAATTGTTAGATTTATTTTGTGCCATACCCCGAAGCCTAAGTTTATTTTTTGAGTTGATGCTTAATTAAGGAATAGGTTGTTATACTGTAAAATCTTGCTTAGTGGGGCGAAGGGGTATAATGTTTGGCAGGCTTAGCGAAAAGTGATATAATAAAGTAATATAAATTATTAATAAATTTTTGGCTTGAGGGAAGATTATCTAAGGGTTTTTTGGCCATAAAGAAAACTTGGATAATCTCCTCTTAAGTCGTTAGTAAAAATATGTTGTACCAACAACTTTGGAAGGAGGTGACGATATGACTAAAAGAGTAAAGGGTTTTACTTTAATTGAACTTTTGGTTGTCATCGTGATCATCGGTATTTTGGCCACTTTAGCCACCGTCACCTTATCTTCAGCCAGAGCTAAAGCGCGCGATGCCAGAAGAGTCTCTGATATCAAACAGATTCAGACGGCTTTGGAATTGTACTACAACGATGCTACGACTTATCCGGCCGCGGCTAACTTAGTAACGTCCGGTGTCGCTTTGTTCAGCACCAATGCCACTTATATGGCCAAAGTTCCAGCCAACCCGTCGCCCTATAATGATGGTGGTTGTAATTTAACAGAAACCTCTTATGCCACCGGCGATGGCACCTATGTTTACACTCCTGGTACCAGCAACACTACCTATTCCTTAAAATATTGCGTTGGTGGCACTACCGGCAATATTACTGCCGGTACTCACTGGGCTACTCCAGGCGGTATTCAGAATCCGTAATTTGATTTTCACAAATTAAGAACACTCTCGACATATATCGGGAGTGTTTTTTTAGTTGCTTCTTAGCAGGGCTTTGTCTATAATTAAATTATATGACTAAAGAAAAAATAATCGCTTGGTGCGACCGATTTATCAACTGGCTCTTCGTAGCCATAATTTTTTTAACGCCGATTTATTTTGCTTATTTTGCTGAAAATTATAATGTTTTTGAGCTTAATAAACTATTAATTGTTCGCGGCGGTGTTTCTTTGATTTTGTTTTTATGGCTGATTAAAACGGCCTTGGCGGGAAAGATTGTTTATTACAATAAACGGCTTTGGTTTGCGGCCGCGGCTGTACTGGCAGTTTACATTTTTCCCGGAGTGGTTTTTTCTGCCAAGCCAACCTTAAGTTGGTGGGGTAATTATGACCGCCAGCAAGGAGTTTATAGTTTGATTTATTATTGGCTGTTTTTTGTTTTATTCTTACTGAATATAAAAGCTTGGGCTCAAGTCAAGATGCTAATCGCCTCGGCTTTGGCAGCCTCGGCTTTAGTTAGTGTTTACGGCATAATACAACACTTTAACCTTGATCCACAGAAATGGATGACGGACGTAAGTCGCGCGTTTTCGTCTTTGGGCCAACCTAATTTTTTAGGTCATTATTTGGTCATGGTTATTCCATTAACGATAAGCGGTTGGTGGCTATTTAAATCTCCCAAAAAATATTATTATCTGCCACTACTTTTAATTTCGCAATTAGCCTGTCTTTTGTTTACCTTTAGCCGTAGCGCCTGGTTGGGTTTTGCTTTGTCTGTTTTGGTTGTGGTGGTTATGTTGTTAACGCTTAAAATTAAAAGAAAAACAATTTTATTGTCGTTAATTATTTTGTTGTTTATTTTTGGCGGCGGCTTTTTATATGGTTTGAATAATAGTAAATCGCCAATCAACAGCTATTATCAGAGATTTATCAGTTCTTTTCAGGTAGACACCGGCTCTAATAAGGCTCGTTTAGTTTATTGGGCGGCCGTGGGGCAAGAGTTTCAACAAACCAATTGGCG
>JAKAEX010000068.1 GCA_021819805.1 bacterium
CGGCACCTCTTTTAACTTTCTTCTAATAAGCAAACTAAGAATTAAAACGATCGCCACCACCAACCAAGAGTTTAATAAAGAGTTGGTAATGGGAAAATTGCCCCAATGGCCGATTGGTTCGGCAAATAGGGTGTGCTCAGTTGAAACTTCTTCGGTTGTGCTCTTAACTTCGCTCATCTTTATTTTCTTTTTTATCCAAAGTTTTAAATTCTTTGACTGTTTCTTTAATTAAGCCGAACATTGAGAGAAAAAACATCAAGCCGATGCTAACTAAGAACAGCCAGGGTTCGGTATTAAATTTTTTATCCAGCCATTTACCTAAGAAAGCGCCAATGACGACCGGAATAGCAATCCAAGCCGATAAACGCAAAAAAACCTCCACGCCTTTTTGCCACCAATTATTGTTTTTTTCCTCAGACATGGCTTTGACAAAAACAAACAAGGGCGCGCGGGTCCTTGATGTTGATAGTTTCCCTTGTCAATTCTGCTTTTTTTATACCGCAAGAACCAATAAAAGTCAAATGCGTGTGAGCATTTGTCCCGGCCAAGCGTAATTGCCGAAGGCAATGAAGCGCTAGCCGGGACCCAGGTCTTCTTTTGTGAGCATTTGTCCCGGCCAAGCGATCCGCCCTGGGCGGAGAACGCGAGCCGGGACCCAGATCTTGCGTGAGCATTTGTCCCGGCCAAGCGATCCGCCCTGGGCGGAGAACGCGAGCCGGCCTACCCGCAATGCTTCGCTTGCGAGGCGGGCGGGGACCCAGGTCTTTTTACGCAATTTCTTATTTTCAGCTTTTTTGCTAAAATAACTAAATGAAATACAAAAAAAATCTCGGCTTTACCCCGTTAAATTCCGGCTGCAAAAGCCAGAGCCTTCGGCATTTAACAGGGTTTACCCTAATTGAACTATTAATTGTCGTGGCTATTATCGGTGTTTTAGTAACTGTGGCCATTATTGTACTTAACACGGCCAGAGTCAAAGCCAGGGATGCCAAACGAATTTCCGATGTCAAACAAATCTCCACAGCTTTGGAGCTGTACTCCACAGTTGAAGGTTCTTATCCGCCAACTCTTACTCCGGGGCAAAGTTTGGTCGGGCCGACTTCCGGCAGCACCTTCATGCAAGTCGTTCCGCAAAATCCCACGCCCCGAACCGATGGCAATTGCTCCAACAGCGAATATATCTATACTTCCTATGCCAACACTTCTTACTCTCTAAGTTATTGCTTGGGCACTCAGGTAACAGATGTAACGGCCGGCAGCCACGATGCCGTGCCAAACAATATTGCCGCTTCATCTTGCGGCCTTAGTTGCGCTGCCGGTACGGTCTGTGTCGGCGGCACTTGCGTAGCCGACTGCGCCACCAACACCGACAAAAGCAAGCCTTGCCCGGCCAGTCCCAGCTTTGCCTGCAAGTGCGGCGGCGGCACGGTTTTTGATACAAGCAATCGCTTAATTGTTTCTCCCAGCAACTGTATTAATTCAACCACCTGTACCGAAGTTATGGATTCCCTCTCTTACAATTGGAACAATGCGGTTAATTTTTGCAGCACTCTTACCGTCAATGGCCAAACTTGGCGCATGCCGAGCGCGACTGAGCTGCATGCTTTGTGCTTGGTTAAAGCCAGCGTGGACGGCAACTTTGATACCAGCGGTTATTATTGGACCGGCACTGATGTCGGCGGCGGCATGGCCGCCAGCGAAGCCATTGATCTTTGCGTCAGCCAGCCGGGAGCCAACAAAACCGTGACCTACCCCTTCAGATGTATTAGGTCTTATTAAAAAAAGTAAAATAATTATCAGCTTTGATTTGCGCCAGATCTACGGCGTCGGTTAAATCATAGTGGCTGATTTTAGTGCGAACCAGCTCCGCCACATAAGCGCCGCAACCCAAACGCTCGCCCAAATCAAAAGCTAAAGTCCGAATATAAGTGCCGCTTGAGCACTTTATTTTTATTTTCAAAAGCGGCCAGTCATAATTTAAAACTTCCATTGAGTAAATATTTATAGCGCAGGGCTGGCGCTCAACGGTTTTGCCCTGTCGCGCCAATTCATACATTTTCCGGCCATTAATTTTTTTGGCGCTAAACATCGGCGGAATTTGTTCTTGCTCGCCGACAAACTCCGCAACAACTTTTTCAACAATTTCTTTCTTCGGCGCGACATAGCCTTCCCCCTTCGCTGAAGCTTCGGGGGACAAGTCGGCGGAGGCGGCAATAACTTGGCCGGTTCTGTCGTAAGTGTCGGTAATAGCGCCCAAATGAATCGTGGCAATATATTCTTTGTCCATTTTAACAAATTGATTGATAGTTTTGGTGGCTTCGCGGCCAATGGCGCACAGCAAAAGACCGCTGGCAAAAGGATCCAGCGTGCCGGCATGGCCGATTTTTTTGATGCCGGTTAAGCGCCGTAAACGACCAATCATATCATGTGAAGTTGGCCCGGCCGGCTTATTAACCAGTAGGAAGCCCGAAGGCAAAAAAGATGTCATATTAAACAAAACCTTAGCTCTTTATTTTTTGGCTAATTTATGATATATTTAAATTAGAAAAAGCTCAAGGAGGGCTAAAAATTAACTCCAAACCTATGCTAGCAAAAAACGAAAGCCAGATGGATCGAGCCGTTCGCTTGATTGTCGGCTTGGTGCTGTTAGTTGCCGGATCGCAATTAAGCGGTTGGCTACAAATCGTCTTATACATCTTGGCTATCATTGCCTTGTTAACTGCCGCCACCGGCACTTGTGCGCTTTACAAGCTGTTTGGCATTAACACCAACAAAGCCAAAGCTGAAGGCGAACCGAAAGCCGAGGAACCAAAAACCATGAACGCCGTTAAACCGGAAACTGATTCGGCCGAAGCCGAATTGGAGGTTGAGGAACCGGCTGAAGAAGAAACCATGTCAGAAGAACCGGCTGAAGAAGAAACCAAAACTGAAGAACCGGCAGCTGAAGAAGAAAGCAAAGAAGAAACAAAATAATCAAGAACCAAACCGCTCCGATATTTATCGGGGCGGTTTTTGTTTTAAAAACTTTTGGCTGTTTTATTTTTGTGCTATAATATAAAAGCTATGAAATATTGGAGGGAGCACGAAAAAAATATTAAGCAGGCCTTAAGCGGTAAAAAAACCAAAACCGATTGGGCCAAACTTTACAGTCAGCACCAGGAAAAAATCAAACTGATTCAACACGAGCGCTTGATTCATCTCTTGGTAACTTTGGCTTTTGGTCTTTTCAGTTTAATTACCTTTTTTTCTTTAGCTTTAAAAAGTGTATGCCATGTAAACATATAATCATACTCGGAACCAATTTTTAAATTTAATTGCTTATTTACTTTCTTTTTTTTAACAACAACCGGTTTCTTGTTTATTTGCGTACTAAATTTATTGCAGCCCACTGCGTAAACGCCATCAATATCTCCAGAGTATATTTTTTTAAATGGAAATCCCATTTCGAGGTTTATATCTTTATCGGAGGTATTTTTGAATGTAAAATCAGCTTCTACCTTATTATCCATATTAGGTGCTGCAGTAATATATACTACCTCTTTAAGCATTTTAATATTGGACTCTTTTACTGGTATTACTGTATTTGCATATAGCCTCATTACTTCTACAGCATCGGCATAGCTATAATGAACAAATAATA
>JAKAEX010000069.1 GCA_021819805.1 bacterium
GACAGCTCGTCAACTCTTAAAATTTATTCTTAGATATCCACAGCCCCTGCTATTAGGAAATAATAAAGACCTTTTTTGAAAAGGTCTTTATTGTGTATTGTGTTTTGAAAAGGTTTTTAAATTGTTTACATCATTTTCTTGCGGATGAAGGCCGGAATGCCCAAATCCTCATCTTCTGACAAATCTTCTTCAGCCATTAAGTTGGGTTTCTTTTTAATTGTGTCCAATTGCACTCGCTTAGCCGGTGATGGCTTCATTTTGCTGCGCAGATCATTCTCTTGCCTATCCTGCTCTTCTTCAATGAATAAGTTGGGCTTATAATATTTTTCTTCAACCGGCGTGGCTGGACGCGAACCGCCGCGATTATTAAAGCCGGTAGCCACGACCGTAATTTTGATTTCGTCTTTCATCTTGTCATCAATACCCACACCGAAAATAATCTTAGCTTCCTCGTCAGCCGAGGCGGTAATGATTTTAGCCGCTTCATTAACATCGCTCATGGCCAAATCAGGGCCACCAAAAATTGTGAACAGCACGCCTTTGGCGCCATCAATAGACATTTCCAAAAGCTGAGAGCTGATGGCCGCCTTGGCCGCGTCAATCGCCTTGTTTTCTCCCGAGGCTCGGCCAATACCCATCAGGGCGCTGCCGGCATCTTGCATGATTGTTCTGACATCAGCAAAGTCAACATTAATCATGGCCGGCACACTGATGGTTTCAGCAATACCCTGGATGCCTTGGCGCAAGACATCATCCACAATCATAAAGGCATCAAGGATGCTGGTCTTCTTATCTATAACTTGTAAAATTTTGTCATTTTGGATAGTGATGATGGCATCAACTCTATCAGCCAGTTCGGCAAAACCGCGTTCGGCAATGTTGGTTCGCTGAGCGCCTTCAAACGAAAAAGGCCGTGTCACAACTGCCACGGTCAATGCCCCTAAATCGCGGGCGATCTCAGCCACCACTGGAGAAGCGCCGGTACCAGTACCGCCGCCCATGCCGCAAGTGATGAATACCATATTGGCATCCTTGAGAGCTTCGCGAATTTCATTTTGCGCTTCTTCAGCCGCTTGGCGGCCGAGTTCCGGGTTCATGCCCGCGCCTAAACCGCGGGTAATGGTCTTACCAACATGAATTTTTCTTGGCGCTTTATTATAGTGCAAGGCTTGGACATCGGTATTAACGGCAATAAAGTCAACGCCCTTAATTCCGCAATCGATCATGCGATTGACAGCGCTGCCGCCGGAACCGCCCACGCCGACTACTTTAATTTTAGCAAAAGTTTCAACTACCGGTTTTATTTCGGCCATATTATTAGGAAATGCTTGTTATCCTTTCCTAATATTACCCCAAAGCCAGGATTTTTTCAAGGCCTGTTCTCAGGGCTTGAACAGCGAAATAATTTTCTTGAACGCATCTCCGGTCTTGCCGGAAACACTTCCTAAAGACCAGGCGCCGCCCCTTGTTTCCAAACGGCCGTATTGTTCGCCCCAGGCGGTTAAGCCCAAAGCGGTTAGATATTCCAAATCATTAACTTTATCAATTAAAGTGGCCACATGCTTATTGGCGCCCAAAGATACCGGTAAACGCAAATTCTTTTTGGCTGAATCAACGATGTCCGCCAGCTTAGCGCCGCCGCCGATTAAAATCACGCCGGCCGGCAACATGCCGCTGCGATCAATTTTTTTGAACTCATGGTCAATCTTACTCATCAACTCCTCCACTCTGGCCTCAATAATCTCAGCTACATAATGCTGGGAGATAACCGGCGACTCGTCTGACAAATTATCCTCGGTTAGGAGGTCGGCGATGTCAATTTCATCTTTTTTGGAAAACTTCTCGCTCTTGGCGCTGCCATATTTAATCTTAATCTTCTCGGCCAAGGTAATCGGACAACGCAAGCCGATCGCTACGTCAGCCGTGATATGGCTGGAGCCCAAGGGCAGAACGGCCGTGTGCATTAATTCGCCCTCCTCAAAGACCGCCAAGCTGGTGGTGGTGGCGCCGATATTAACCACGGCCACACCCAGCTCTTTTTGTTTATTATCCAAAACCACGTTAGCGGCGGCCAGAGCGGAAAACAATAAATCATCAACCTCCAAGCCGGCTCGCCCGATAGCTTTGGTTAAATTTTTAATTTGGCTGGTTAGGTTTTGAATAACCAAAGCCCCAACTTCCAAACGGACGCCGGTCATGCCTAAAGGATTTTTAACGTATTCTTGATTATCAACCTTAAACTCCACCGGAATGACATGCAGAATGTCATAATTCTGGGGTACGGCCAAAGCCTGCGCCGCCTCTACTGCCCGATTTACATCTTCGGCGTTGATTTCATTATCACTGCGACTAACCGCCACCACGCCCTTGGATTTTTCACACTTCAAACTGGGCGCATTCAAACCAACCCAAACTTCTCTTACTTGAACGCCAATCAACCGCTCGGCTTTCTCCACGCAAGCGGAAATTGAGGAGGTGGCATCTTCAATGCTGGTCACCACGCCCTTATTAATACCTTCGGCCGGAGCCGAGACTGCGCCTAAAATTTGCAGCTTCTCGCCGCCCTCGCCTTTAACCCGCTGGCCAACAACCAAACGGACTTCTGTGGTGCCGACATCCAAACCGGCAATAAGTTGATGTTTCATAATTAACTGAGCTTTATCTATATTTTAGAAAAAATACTGGCCAAAAATCAAGCAACCGACGATAATGGCCGTCAAAGCCGCCAACATCACGCCGGCGGCCACAATATCTTTTATTCTTTTAACGTAAGTATCAAGTTTCGGCTTCAATACATCGCTGATGGCCTCTACCGCGCTATTAATTACTTCCATAATCAGAACTAAGGCGCAAGTAAAAACCAGAATCGCCAAATCCGTCCGAGTAACGCCAATAACTAAGGCGGCGACAATTACCAACAAGGTGGCAACTGATTCAATCTGAAAGTTCTGCTCCTCTTTAAAAATTTTGACTAAGCCGCGACCGGCATAGCCAAAACTCTTAACCAATCTTTTAAATCTTATGATCATATTAAAGCTTTGCTAAAAATTTCTTGGCCAGTTTATCCATAAGCTCAGCTTCAGCTTTAGTTTTATCATTATAACCAACCAGGTGCAAGAGGCCGTGAACCAGGATGAAAACCAATTCCTCTTGAATGCTGGTTTGGAAAATTTTGGCTTGGCGCTTAATCTGCTGATAGTCAATAACAATTTCGCCTAAAAAATTTGGCTCTTTGACCGGCGAATCACTGTCGCGAAAAGACAAAACATCGGTCACCTTATCTTTGCCTCTGGTTTGCCGATTTAAACGCCGCATTAGCTGATCACCGACCAAAACCAAGGAAACCTCAGCTCGGGGCAATTTGCGGCTTAACAAAAATTTGCTTATAACTTTTTCCAGGAGCTTAAGATTCAGTCGGCTACGGGTGCGGTTATTAATGGCTACTTGATGCTTCATTTCTTTATAACAAAACTTTTAACCATGGCGGCAAAAATATTGGGATATTCTAAAATGTTTTTATCGCCCGGATTATAGTGGAAGACATAAATCTTGTCTTGCTTCAAGCTCATAATATAAACCGTTAGGCCGTCTTCGG
>JAKAEX010000070.1 GCA_021819805.1 bacterium
TCCTTTTTATTAAGTTTTTAATAATACATTTTTAATTTAAGATTGCTAATATAATAACATATTTAATATTAAATGTCAATGGATAACAAAAAACCGCTAAAATTAGCGGTTTAATTATTAATATTAGTAAATTAATTTAAGTAGTCCAAAGCGTTAACCGGAATGCCGTTTAAGCGGATTTCAAAATGCAAATGCGGACCGGTGGTGAAGGGGCCGGCACCGCGCGTGCCCGGCATACCGCCCGACAGGCCAATCACCTGCCCCTGGCTGACATAATCTTCTTCGTTGACGCTGATAGCGCTGACATGGCCGTAAACCGTGGATAGGCCGTCATTATGAACCAGCATAATATAACTGTAGCCTTTGGTACCGCCGTCCTTGACGCGCGCCACATAACCGCCGGAAGCGGCTCGGATGGGCGTCCCCTGCCCGGCGCGGATATCAATGGCCGGATGTTCAAAAATTTGGCGGAAAGGATAATCGGGGTCATGGAAATAAGCAGTAATGGTGTTTTTCGGCACCGGCCAGATAAAACCTTCGGCGCTGGTGTCAATGGCGCTGAATTTCTGATTTTTAGATAAACGGGCGCGCACCACTTTTTCCATGTTGGCGATATCGGCGGCCGCGGCATCTTGCTGGCGCTTAGCCTCGGCCAACAATCGTTGGTATTCGGCTTCGGAGGCGTTAGTTTGGCTCAAGATAATTTCTTTGGCGCCCTTTTCATCTTTAACCGCCAGCTGATTAGCGCTTAAATCTGTCTGCAGTTTATTTAAGCTGGCTTGCTTGTCGGCCAAATCGCTACGGTCGGCCACCAAACCGGCTTGTTTTTGTTTTAAATTATCCAAACTGGCAATAATGCCGCTATTTAAATCTTTCAAATGCTTAACCTGATCAAGATATTCCACGAAATTATCCTTAGTCAGCATAATTTCAATGTCGGTCTTATCCCCTTCTTTATAAAGCAAGCTCAAGGCCACGGCAATCTGTTCTTTCTCGCGTTTGATTTCTTCTTCCTTGGCGGCGATTTCCAAATCCAACTTTTTCATTTCCAACTGGGTTTCTTCAATGTTTAATTGGATTTTTTCCAAACTGGTTTGCAAACTAGCCAAACGATTGTCAAAAATCGCCAATTGATTTTTTAAATCGGCTTTCTCGGCCTGTTTCTCGGCAATGGCCCGCTGGTAAGCTTCCTGCTTTTGCTTAAGGGCGTCTATCGCCTGCTTCTTGGCGGCAATATCCTGATTAATCTGATCCAATTCCGGGTCAGAAGTCGTTGCCGGCTCGCCGCCGAGGGGTTTACTAAAATCCAGACCGCTGATACTGCCCCAGGCCGCGGCTACGCCAAAAACGCCGACGATTATTACGGCCAAAATTACAAAAATCAGTTTTGACTTAAAACCGGAATTCATTAGCTAAATTATAACAAACTTCCCTGCTCTTTGCCAAATTTTTAATAAAAACTTTAATATTTTATTAGTATTGACAAAATATTAAGATTATGCTATTATTAAACTAATTCTTTAAAAATTCAATATTTTGTTCAATTATTTCGGAGATTATTAATGAAAAAAGTTCTGATTATTGCGATTCTGGTATTATTTGTACTTGGAGCAACTTTAACGAGTCAAGCCGGCTCACCTTCTCGCGTTCGTTTCCTGGTACACGGTTCCAAGAAATTAGATAGCGTTTTAGAAATTAAAACGCATTTTATTCCCGCCGGAAATTTGCTTGGCGAATTAAAACCTTTGTGTTACAGCGGTGTGGCAATTTGGCCTTGGAAAAAAGTGGTTTACTTTGAACCGCTCTTGGGCTGGAACTTTGCTACAGATGAACCGATACTCGCCCTAATGTATTCGGCAACCATACCTATTCCTAACTTAGGCGCAGTCTGGAGCTGGTGGGACTTTGAGTACCAAACCAGAACCAAAGACGGCTACATCTTTGCCCAAATGGAATTTCAACCGTGTGACTGGTTTAATGCCGGAATGGAGATGGAGTTGTGGGGAAACTGGCAGCGAGGTCCGTGGAATGTCGGCATGGGGCCAAATATTCTCCTGCGCTATGGTACAGTAGGGCTTGATATCGCCGGCCAATACCGCGCTCATGATGATGTGGCGGATTGGGAATTAGCCGTGAGGCTCCATTTGTTCTATTAAAATTTTAAAGACGGACTGCTTGCAGCCCGTCTTATTTTTTTATTTAAAGTTTATTGATAGCCGCGGTCAGTCTGGCTAGAGTTTTTTCTTTACCTAACACCAGCGCCACTTCAAACGGGCCGGGGCTCGCCTTAAGGCCGGTTAGGGCCACGCGCAGGGGCCAAAGATAATCGCCGTTTTTCTTGCCGGTTTCTTTTAACCACGACATTATCCCCTCTTCCAGTTTGCTGAAATCAGCCAGCTCATCAATTTTAGTTTTAAGTTCGGTTAAATTATTTTTAACTTGTTCGCGGCTTAAATCTTTCCAAATTAACAAATCAGCCTCATATTCCGGCTCGGCAAAGAAAAAACCGGTCCTCTCTTTAATTTCCGATAAATTTTTTAATCTCTCCTGCTCTAAGGCAACGACCTTTTTTATATGATTTAATTCCGCATCAGTCGGCTTGTTGTTTGTTGTTTGTTGTTTGTTGTTTAACAAATACGGTATGCACAACTCCGTCAACTCTTCCACACTCTTTTGTCTGATATAATAACCATTCAAATAATCCAGCTTATCTTGATCAAAAATTGCTGGTGATACACCCAAGCCTTCAATATTAAATTCCTTTTCCAACTCTTGCAAGCTAAAAATCTCTTTGTCGCTTTTCGGATGCCAGCCGAGCAAAGCGCAAAAGTTGATTAACGCTTCCGGCAGATAGCCCTTGGCTTTATAATCTTCAACGAAGACGTCGCCTTGCCGCTTGCTTAACTTGCCGCCGCCTTTGTTTAAAATCAACGGCAGATGAATAAACTTTGGCAATTCCCAGCCAAAAGCTTGATACAATAAAATATTTTTGGGAAATGACGGTAGCCACTCTTCGCCCCTCGTCACATGGCTGATTTTCATTAGACGGTCGTCAACAACGCTGGCAAATTGATAAGTCGGCACGCCGTCCGATTTAATCAAGACATGGTCTTCCAAGTCTGCCGCCTGCCAAATAATTTCGCCGCGCAATTCGTCGTGAACTTTGACCGAGCCTTCAAGCGGCATTGCTTGGCGGATAACAAACGGCTCGTTATTGGCCACGCGTGCTTCCACCTCCTCACGGCTTAAATTGCGGCAGGCGCGGTCGTAGCGCGGCGCTTGGTGCGCGGCCGCCTGCTCCTCACGCATTTTAGTTAAGCGCTCGGCTGAACAAAAACAGCGATAGGCGCCGCCTTTAGCTAAAAGCTCGTCAGTATGCTTTTTATAAATATCCAGCCGCTGACTTTGAATATAGGGGCCGAATTTTCCGCCCAGATTTGGACCTTCGTCAAACGAAATGCCTACCCAGCTTAAAATATTAATCAAACTATCAATCGCGCCTTCAACTTCGCGCTTTTGGTCGGTGTCTTCAATCCGCAAAATATAT
>JAKAEX010000071.1 GCA_021819805.1 bacterium
CCGGCGTTAAGCGGCCGCTTAGCTTATTAAACTTATCATAAGCAAACTCAACCACCTGGCCGTTATCAACCACAAAAATATGGTCTTCCGGAATACCGACTTGTTTGGCTAAGTCAGCGTGCGCCTGAAGCATATAATGATTAGCCTCAATCGGCATAAAAAACTTGGGCTTTAAGAGACGCATCATTAGTTTTAAGTCTTCTTGTTTAGCATGGCCGCCGGCGTGGACGTCCAACATTCTATAATTAACCACCTTGGCGCCCTGGCGGACGATTTGGTCGTGTAAGTTTTGAATACTGCGTTCATTGCCGGGAATAACCGAGGAGGAGAAAATAACCGTATCGCCCTTCTTTAGCTTAATAGTGCGGTGCTCGCCATTAACCACCTTCATTAGGAAGGCATTATCTTCGCCCTGAGCGCCCGTACCAACGACAATGACCTGGTTGTCGGCTAAGCGCTTAAACTCGCCCTCCGTCTGAATTAGAGTCTTAGGATTGAATTTAAGATAGCCTATCTGGTGGGCAATCTCCACGTTGTCGTTCATGCTGCGGCCCTGTAGATAGATTTTGCGTCCCAGCTTCTCGGCAATTTCAAAGATTTTCTGAACACGGCTTAATTGCGAGGCAAAAGTGCCGATAATAATGCGGCCGTGTAAATCTTCAAAATAGTTAAACATTTCTTGGCCGATGGCTGATTCAGACACTTGATAGCCCGGGTGCAAAGCATCAGTTGAGTCGGCCATCAAAAGCATAACGCCTTGGCCGCCGATTTGAGCAATGCGGTTTAAATCGGCCGGCTTATCATTAACCGGCGTATAGTCAATCTTAAAGTCGCCGGTGTGGATTAAGGTGCCCAAAGGCGTATGGACAATCATAGCGAAACAATCGGGAATGGAGTGATTGACGCGCAAAAACTCAACCCGGAAGAAGCGGCCCAATTGAACCTTGGTCTCTTCATTAATTTCGGTAATGTTAAGGGTTGGGCATTTCTGGTGCTCTTTCACGCGCTTGCGGACAATGCCGGCAGTTAATCGGCCCATAAACATCGGCGGATTGCCAATTTCGCCCATAATGTGCGGGATGCCGCCAATATGGTCGTAGTGGCCGTGAGTAATTAAAACGCCCTTGATTCGGTCGGTTTTATTTTTTAAGTACTCAATATTGGGAATGATGTAGTCAATACCATACATGTCTTCTTCCGGGAATTGCAGGCCCATATCAACAATGATAATTTCGCCGTTGTATTCCAAAAGAGTCATGTTGCGACCGACTTCTTCCAAGCCGCCCAAAACAATAATTCTAAGTTTGTCTTGGCCCCGGCTGAAAGTTTTAATTTGCGGCCTGGCTTTGTTAATTAGGGGTTTTCTGATTTGCTTGGGAGCTTCGCTTTGGCTTGTCTCCCGAGACTTGCTTCTGTACTTTGTGATCATAAATGAGTTAAAAGTTTATAAAGTTCATAAAATAAAAATATGACTTTACATTTCTTGTTTTTTATTTAATTAAGAGTAAGTTAGCTTTAAAATTTATGGAGTTTAAAAGTTTATTAAGCGCAGCAACTTTATAAACTTTTGACTTTTAAACTTTAAAAACTAAGTTTGTGCCCAAGGAGAGATTTGAACTCTCACTCCCTTGCGAGAACAGCGCCCTGAACGCTGCGTGTCTACCAGTTTCACCACTTGGGCAATTTGTTTTTAAGTGACTGATTTAACTTTCTGTAAAATATATAAGTGTCTGCTCGCCCGCAACGCCTGAGCAAGCTCAGTCTTGCGATGGCGGGCGGGCCAGTTTCACCACTTGGGCCAATAAGCTCAGAGCCTAAAGCTAAAAGCTTTTAGTTAAAACTTTAATTTCTTTTTTTCTTTTAGGTGCCAGTTGGCTACGCCATCAAACCGGTCTTCCGGGCTGGCGATAGCTTTTAAATCGAAGCCTTTAATTTTTTTATTTTGGGGGTAAAGGTAGGGCTGACTAAACAACCAAATAGCCGGCTGGTCGGCGGTTACCAAGCTTTCAAATTGCTGATAAAGCGCTTGGCGCTTAAGGCTGTCCATTTCGCCCCTGGCGTCAACCAAAAGCTTATCAACTTTGGCGTTTTTATAGCCGGATAAATTGAAACCATTGGCCGTGGCTTGCGATGAATGCCAAACCGGGTATGGATCAGGGTCATGGCTTACCGCCACGTTGTATAACAAAATTGAATAAGCCCTGGACTTAATAATGGAGCTGCTCAATTCTTTTTTATCAATAACCTCCACATTGGTTTTAATACCCAAGGCCTCCCATTGTTTTTTAATAGCCTCAGCCATGGCGTTTAATTCTTCTGTGTCGGGCGTGGTAATGTTTAGGGTTAAAGTTTGGGTGCCCTTTTTCAGCCAGGTTTTGCCAGAACTGTCAGCTTCGCCTTTTTTCCAACCCAGCTCTTCCAAGATTTTCAAAGCTTGGCCGGGATTAAAATCGGCCGGTTTGGCTTGAGGAGTATAAACTGAATTTTGCGGCAGAATCGGGCCATTAATCGTTAGTGGTCCGGAGCCGTAAACCTCTTGTTTGATTTTTTCTCGGTCAGTGGCCAAAGCCAAGGCTTGGCGGAATTTTAATTTGCTCAGGCGGTCATCCTCTTGGCTTAAATTGAAAAACAAGGCGCTGTATTCCGGCATGAATAATTCGTGGAAATAATACGAGTTAGCTGTGGCCACGCCTTTTTTCTCCGGCCAAGTAATATAACCCAAGCCGTCCAACTTGCCATTATCCAGAGCGCCAAGAGCTTCGGTTTGGTCGGCGAAAAAGCGACAAACAATTTTTTCCAAATGCGGCCGGCCGCCATAATAACTGTTGTTGGCGATTAGGGTATAAGTTTTGATATTGCCGTTTTTATCTTTAACCAAAGACTGGAATTGATAAGGACCGGAACCGACCGGCTTTAAGTTTAATTCAGCCAAAGCAAAGGCGAAAGGCGAAACATCCTGCCATAAATTTTTCGGCATAATACCGAAAGTTAAAAGCTCCTTGAAAGGCGCATAGCTTTGTTCCAAGACAAACTTAACCGTGTAGTCGTCAACTTTTTCTATTTCCACGCCTTGGAAATTAAAACGCAAAGGCGATTTAAATTGTGAGTCTTTTAAGGTATTAAAAGTAAAGACAATATCGTCGGCGGTTAATTTTTCATCGGTGTGCCAGCGCGCTTTGTCGGTTATTTTAATGGTATAGGTTTTGCCATCAGCGCTGATATCTGTTTGCTGGGCTAAGTCGTTAACCAGATTGCCGTCCTGATCTCTGGTAAAGAGCGAGGAATAAACCAAGCGGCTGATGGCGGCGTCAACGCTATTAATCGGCGCATGCAAAGGATTGATATATTGCGGGGCGCCCACCATACCCTCAACATATTCGCCGCCGTAATCCGGCACGGATTGGAGATTTGATGAATAAAAGCGATACCACAAAAATGACAAGCTGAAGATTAAGAGCAAGCCGCAAGCCGCCAAGATTAATTTTTCTCGGCCGGACAAAAACTTTTTAATG
>JAKAEX010000072.1 GCA_021819805.1 bacterium
TAATAGCCTCAACCAAGAGGCTATTTTTATCTCTTTTCTGTTCCTCTACTTTACACTTTTAACTTTAAACTTTAAACTTATTTTATGTTATCAATCGGCATAGTCGGTTTGCCCAATGTCGGTAAATCAACTTTATTCAATACCCTAACCTGCAATCAAGTTCCGGCCGAGAACTATCCTTTTTGTACCATTGAACCGAATATCGGTATCGTGGAGGTGCCGGATGAGCGGCTGCAAAAAATTGCCGCTATCTCTAAGCCGGCTAAAATTATTCCGGCGGCCATTGAATTTGTAGACATCGCCGGCTTGGTAAAGGGCGCCAATGAGGGACAAGGCTTGGGCAATAAATTTTTATCGCACATCCGCGAGTGCGATGCCATTTGCGAAGTTGTGCGCGGCTTTCACAATAAAAATATTATTCACGTGGAAGATAAAATTGATCCCAAGGCTGATAAAGATACCATTAATCTGGAATTAATTTTGGCCGACTTGGCGACCGTGACCAAACGCCACGAAAAAGCCAGCAAGGAAACTAAAACCGGCGACAAAAAAGCTATCGCTTATGCCGAGCTGATTGGCCGGGTAAAAACAGCTTTAGAACAAGAAACAGCCGTCAGGGATTTGGCTTTAACCGAGGAGGAAAAATTAGCCTTAAAAGATTTAAGCCTCTTAAGCGCCAAACCGATTATTTATGTTTTAAATGTTGACAAGCCAGAGGACGAACATGTTTTAAATCCCAATGACAAAGTCGTTAAATTAAATATCAAATTGGAAAATGAAATCGCCAGCCTGCCGGCTGAAGAACAGGCTGAATACCAAAAAGAACTCGGCATGAGTGAAAGTGGCTTAAGCAAATTAATCCGCGCTTCCTATGAACTTTTAGGCTTAATCAGTTTCTTTACCACCGGCGCCGATGAAAGCCGGGCTTGGACCATCAAAAACGGCGCCAAAGCCCCTGAAGCGGCCGGCGCTATTCATACCGACTTTATCAAAGGCTTTATTAGGGCCGAGGTTGTCTCCACCGAAGACTTTTTAAGGGCCGGTAGCGAGCAAAAAGCCAAAGAATTAGGCCTAATGCGAATTGAGGGCAAGGAATACGCTGTTCAAGATGGTGACATTTGTAATTTTCTCATCAATAGATAATTCCACCCAAGACACTTGCCCGCCAGGAGCCCCGATGACTATCAGGGCGAAGGAGGGTCTGCAATTTCTTGATTAATAAGTAAAAAACAGCAAAAAACACCTAAGCTTAGGTGTTTTTTATTATGGCTTGACTTTTTTATTGAATATTGTTATATTTCAAAAACCGTAAGATTCCGTAAGGTTCTTTCATCAGCCAAAGACTAAAAGCAGGAAATTTAAACCGTTTAAAAATATTTTTGCTTTAGCTGGCACAAGAAGAAGACTATATAAATAAAAGCACAGAGGTGCTTCAGGGATTACTCAGGAGAGCCTGTTCCCCCCGGCCTCCTCTTATACTGCATGCTTATGCTGCATGCCAAAATAAATCGGTTGCTTGATCCGATTCTGCAAAAACAATATAGTCTTTCCTCATAAGGATACACTCGAGTGTATCCTTATTTTTTTTGTAAAACCACAATTTCCCGCCAAACTTTTTGGCCGGCGCGGCCGTAAACAATTGTTTGTCTGGGAGTTAATTTAATATTGCCTTGTTCCAGCTCAGCCGGCAACGGCCTAACGATTGAGAGCTGATTAAGATTAAGCTGTAAAAAATTTTTCCTGGCGCCAGCCATAAAAATCGGCCAAACCATCACTGCTCGCCCGCCGGTTCGTAAAACCTTATTTAAGGAAATTAAAAAATCATTATACAAATTTGTAAGTTCGCGAACAACTTTTTGCTGATTGTTGGCGCCGCGCGACGGCCCCAAATATGGTTCGGTCACGACTCGGTCAACGCTACCCGCCTCTAAAATTTCGTGTAAGCGCCTGGCATCGCACTGGAACAACTGACAGCGAAAATCCAAGGATTGATATTTTTCTTTAAGCCAGGCTAAGTTGGCTTTGCTGCCTTCCAAAGCCTCTAAAGATAAGTCGCTGCCAATCAACTGCGAACAGCCCAAAAGCGCGGCTTCGCTTAAAACCGTGCCGGAACCGCAAAATGGATCTAAAACTATTTCATTGGTGGTTAATCTGGATAAATTAAGCATGATGCGCGCCAACTTAGGCGGCAGCATGCCGGAATAATCATCACGCTCCGGCCGGCCATAATCGCGAAATGACCAATCCTTAAAAGGCTGAATCGCCTCAGTTACGCCGATTAAAGTTTTACCGCCGTCTTTAATTAAAACAATTTCTTGGCCGTGTTTCAGCAAACCGCTTTGTTCAACCGCGGCGCTGGATAGATTTTGATCTCGGCTTACCACCCAGCGGGAATTAACACCATCAGCCTGAAGCGCTTTTTTTAATTTCATCGCCAAGGCCTTGGTCGGCCCGACCTTGCCAAAAGTTGAAAAACCAAAAAAATACTTATGCCCGGCCGTTGGCTGGCAAACTGATTTAACCTCTGATAACAAATCAGAACCGCTTACGGCCGTGGCAATTCGGCCAATTTTAACCGTCCCGCCCAAGCGGTTCATCAAAACGTTTGAATCAGTCTGTTCGGTTTCCACCAGCAAACAATCCTTGCCGATCAGCTTATAATCAGCCCTTAAACCAAAAAGGCTGTAAATTTCAGCCAAGGACAGGGTTGGATTTGACCCCAAAATAAAGAAGTATTTCATAGACATATCATATAACATATAGGCCATAATACGCAATATATCTTGCCTTTTATCAATATCTTGACTCTTTTTTAGGCTTATGTTAAAGTACTTTTACAATTTAAATATAAACCTTTTCCGCGATCGGCTCTTAAAGGCCCGCTCAGTGCCAAGGCACTAAAGGTATTCTCAAACTTTCAGAAAAATTAGCTAATTTTAGCTAATCTTGGGAATATCTGAAGGTTTTTTTATTTTTAAAAACAATTAAGAAACATTATGTCAAAAAGCAAAAAGGACACGATGCCGCATTACGAGCTGCTCTATCTGATCTCCAACCAGTTCAGTGAAGACGAGTTGACTCCGATTAAAGACAAGATTGAAAAAATCATTGTTGAACATGGCGGCACCATCAGCTCAAAGCAATCTTTGGGCAAAAAGAGACTGGCTTACAAGATTAAGCAGTTTAGACACGGTTATTACGAGTTAGTGGAATTTGATGCTCCGGCTGAAGCTTTGCCAAAAATCAACGATCTGTTGAGATTGGCGAGCGACATCTTAAGACACCAAACCATCAAGTGCGAGATTAAAACTCCGGAAGAATTGGCCAAGGAAGCTAAGGTTATGAGCGAATTAAACAAGATTGAAAAAGAAACCGAGGCTCAAGAAACCAGAACCGAAACCGAAAGACCCAGACCGGTTAAAACCGAAACTGTGGTAGCGCCGGCTCCG